>WRIE01000057.1 GCA_009782875.1 Eubacteriaceae bacterium
AATTCTATCAGAGGAGGACTTGTTATCATATGTATCGCTTCCGCTTATCTATTCTCCCGCGCCTAGCGCGGGGCTTAATCTTGAGTTAACGCTATAGGTTTTATTTATAAAACACACCCTAGCCCCAACGCATATTAACAGCTATCTAAAGAATCAATTCATCATCGATAGCATATTGCCGCATCTACAAAAAACTTCCACGATTATCCCAAAACCCTTCCCAAGGGTCTGGGCTTTCGACCAGCTTGAGCGCTCTTTTTAGTGTGATGTTATCTGGCGTTATAACATGTATCTCCTCCCAGGAAATTGGCATTGAAACGGTTGGCGAGTCTTTAGCCCTAAGCGAATAGGGGGCGACACATGTGGCTCCAAAGGAGTTGCGCAGATAATCGATAAATATCTTTCCTTGCCTCTCCTTTTTCCTGATGTTCAAGGTATATTTTTCAGGCCATTCTTGGCGCAGGCATTCCCCTACAGCTTTTGAGAACGAGCTGAATTCATCCCATAGCCCGCTTGGCCAAAAAGGGACGAGGACATGGTAGCCTTTGCTCCCGCTTGTCTTTACATAAGACTTTAAATACAGCTGGTCAAGGATTTCCTTCAGATCCAGCGCTCCCCGCCTAAGATCTTTTAGTGTCACCCCTTCTCCCGGGTCAAAGTCAAACACCATCAAGTCCGGCTCGTTTATGCTCTCTACCTTGCTTGCCCAAATATGGAATTCAATTGTGCCCATTTGGGCTTCTGTAATTATCCCCTTGACGCTGTCTAGATAAAAATAGGTCTTTTTATCTCCTGAGCTGCTGCTTACCTCAACAATGTTTGCATTCAAGAGGTTTTTGCCCGGATGTTTTTTATAGAATGTATCGCCTTGCGGCCCTGATGGCCGGCGCACAACACTGGTTATCCTCCCCTCAAGAAACGGGAGCATCCTCTCCCCTGCCTTCTCGTAATACATTGCAACCTCGCCTTTTGTCGTCTTTGGGGTAATGAACATTGCTTTGTTAGGGTTGGTGATCTCAACCCCGGCTATCACAATACTGGTTTTCGATATTGGCGCTTGTTTTTGGGAATCCAAGTTGCTTGCGGCTTTCGTTGTCTTGGCAGCCTTTTCGCTATCAACTGCCCCGCCTGCAAGAATAGGGATATTTGTGTTTTCTATAGTAATTTCCTCTGCGTCTTTGTCAAAACGCAGTCCTTTAAAACTTGCTTGCCTCAACAACCCTTCTTTGGTCATCTCCCGGTATTGGATTTGGGCGACCAAGACAGGGCGAAGCCATATAATAACCTCGCCTTTTTTTGCCTTCAAGTTTTTGTTGGGCGCAAAACAACACTCTTCGCTTGTGTTTGTGCTGAATTTATTCTCCAAAAAAACTCTCAAGGCTTTTGGGAAGCCTGTGCCTACCCTGCCAGCATATATTAAATTATCCCGGCTAGCGGTTTCGTTTTGGCTGTAATAACCTACTATGATAGAAGAAAAACTGGAAGCAGAGGAATGCGGGCGCACAAAGCCCCCAATGACAAACTCTTGCACATTGGCACATTTGATTTTGACCCAATCGGGGCTGCGGGCGCCTGAGTACACAGAATCAAGCCGCTTGGCGACTATCCCCTCAAACCCATTCGCAGCAGCGGCATCAAAGCACGCCTTGCCGCCACCAAAAACATATCCCATGCAATGCAGATTTGGCGGGCTGTTTTCCAGAAGCGCCCCCAGACGCTCTTTTCGTTTTGACAACAGTTCATTGCGCATATCTATCCCGTCAAGGGCAATAAGATCAAAGACGCAATAGATGGGGGCGCCAACGCCCCTAGTATTGCCAAGATGGCTTTGGAGCAGCCCAAAGTCGCTAATGCCTTGGGAGTCAGTGGCAACAAGCTCCCCATCGAATACCATTGAGCGCCCCTTTGACAACTTTGACAGGCTTTTTGCGACATCGGGGAATTTGTAGGCATAGTCCAGCCCATTGCGTGTTGCTAGAAAGACATTCCCGTCTTCACAAAAGGCGATGATACGGTACCCGTCCAACTTGGCTTCATATATCCAGCCTGCGCCTTCTGGCGGAATGCTTGCTTGGATGGGCAGTTGGGGAGGTTGTGTTGAAAAAGGGTTGTTTCTTTTGCTCTTGGCCATTTTGAGCCTCCGAAAAAAAAAATTCATTAATATATATGTAGTTTAGACTCGTATGAAAGGGCTTTAATCAAAAACCGTCTATAAAAAAGGAGAAAAATCTTTTAAAACAGCAAAGATAGCAGGAAAAGGGCTCAAAAACTGATTGTCATCTTCCCCTAAAGCCTAATAATATATAATGTTGAGAAAAGAAAATTTGCATAAGGTAATTAAAACAGAATTTCAAAGAGGGATATAATGGCAGGATCATTTGTTTTAAGCGTATCGGCCGCTAAAGGCTGTTACCGCCACATTCAAATTGGGGAGGGCGAGACGCTATATCGCTTGCATGAAGTGATATTAGAAGCATTTGACTTTGTAGACGACCACTTGCATGCATTTTTTATGAATAATCGCGCCTGGGACCCCGATGCTGAATTTATCCGCCCCGGAGTTGGCTTAGGGGATGCTGCAGGCTTTTCTGATGCAGCTACACTATCCCAGTTCCAGCTAGATAAAGACAGCAAGTTTTTGTACATATTCGACTTCGGTGATGAATGGCGCTTTTCAGTCAATGTGCTGCAGGTTTTGGAGCAGGACGCCGATGAGCCTTTTGTTGTCCGAAGTGTGGGGGCAGTGGAGCAATACCCGGATGGGGATAGTGAAAGTGAAGAAGAGGACTGCGGTTTGCAAAGCGCGCCTTGGCCAAACATAAACGATTTGCTCGATTTTATCACTGGCAATGAAGGCTGTGAGGAAGAAGCCGATGATGGCAGCGGGTTGGATAGCGATATCATTGATGAGGGCAACGGGGAAGCCGGGCTTGGCGATAACCGTATCGAGGAAAATGCTATCATTGAAGATAGCGAGAACGGCAGCTTTGATGGGGACGAAGGGGGCGGCAGCCTACAAGTCAATGGGACTGGTTGTGAAGATGGAGAGGATGATCCCGTTGGCGGCGGCGAAGGGGATGGGCTTATAGATGGGCGAGACTGTGGGCCTGAAGACAGCCTTATCAGGGATTGGGATATCGACGCTGCAGGAGATGGCTTTAGCAATATGGACTATTGCGGCGATGGCTCTGGGGAAAGCGGCACTGGGGAAGAAGGCGATGAAGACGATATCAGGGATGGCCCAAATGTTGATGATGGTTCTTTAGGCTTCAATGAAGACACAGGCCAAAGCAGCCACCTGGACGGCCAATCCTTTGATGCGATAGGCGGGTTTGGTGAAGGCGGTCCGCTAGAGGGCTCTGGCGGCGAAGATAGCACCGGGGAGCCAAGCAAGCCGCCATTAGACGGGGATGATGTTATTGAAGAGGAAGATAATATACAAACAAGCAATGGCTCGGATGACGAGGATAGTTCTGGAGAAGTCCTTCCAGCCCCTGGCAATGATGAATGGACAGATGAAGATATTGATGCTTTGTTTGACGGCAACGGGGATCCAAACTTGCTGCATTGGTTCCGCTTCAACTGGTTTGACGGGGATGATTGGCGCCCGGAAGCAGAAGTCGAAATAGAAGACCACGAAGCAAATTGGGAAATTGAAGACTGGCAAAATGAAGGGGCAGAAGAAGAGCAGCCGGATGATGAGGCAGACGCTGTAGACTGGGAAGGGCTTAGCTGGCTTGACGAAAGCGAAGCAAAAACTGAAGGCGTCGAAGTTGGAGGTTTGGGAGACGGGGCTATTGGGCAGGATACGGCGAGCCATGGGATTGCCAGCGAACCAGCTGGAGAAGACGGTGAAAATGGTATTGGCGACGGGATCGGCATCAAAAGCTTTCCAGCGGGGGATATTGGAGAAAATGAGGAATCCCCAGATAAAGCTGCAACCCAAGATTTCGATATCGAAAAGGAGAACGGGGAAGAAATCGATATATGCAACGAGGAGCAGTTCTTAATAGGTGGATGGAACGCCAACCTCGCAGAGGCTCCCTTTGGCGTCGATGAAGAGGATCCGCTAGAAGGTGATCGCTGTAGGGGATGTGAAAATAGCGAAGATATTGGAGCAATCGATCTTTGTGATGAAGAGCTATTTATGAGCAACTCTGATGCGGGGGCTTATGCAATGCACAACCAATATAACGATGAAGATGGGCAGGAGGACGCAGCTGGCCTGCCAGCAATTAGCCAAGATGGCTACTGCGGCGAAGATAGCGTTTTTGATGGCGAAGAAGATATTGAATTGCTTTTATTGGGCCCAAAAGATTCCAGTGGAGATATCTTGGCAAACGCGCCAAAAAGCGATTTGGATGTTATGGATTCCATTTCAATTGGCGGTTCAGAGACAGGTCTGTCCGACGAAAAGAAATTATTTCAAGATCCGCCAGGCAATAATCCCGTCGATATTGATGCAAGGTTGGAAACTGGCGGCGATGTAGACGAAGCGTTGCTAGTTGCCTTCGATGGTTTCAATGATGTTGACTTGAGCTGTGAAGAGCAGTTTTTGCAAGCCGGGGCTGCAGATATTCCGCCTATTAGCGATGGTTTGCCAGAGAGTGGCGAAGAGATTATTGTGGCAGAACCTGTTCTGGCGCAAGACGAAGAGTTCAATGCCGACCTTTGGGATGGCAACTGCTACGGAGAGGATACTAATATCGAAGACAATGACGATCCCGAGGGCGATAATGCCCCTAGCGGGGACAATGGCTGTTCCGAGGATGATACTGGAAATTGCATGTCTGGAGATGCTCCTGAAATCGATATCGATTTATGCAATGAAGAACTGTTTTTAGAAACCGGGTATAACACTGCATTTAAGGCAGATAGCATCGCCATCCAGGATGGCGAACAAGATGAAGAGGCAAAATCCCAAAAAGAGCCGTTCCCAGGCGCAGAGGATGTCGATGGTCCTGGCAATGCCCAAACCAGCGAAATATCTGCGACAGAAGGCGGCCCGCAGGTTGGCGGGGATGCTGTTGGGGATGGCGGCAAGCCATGCCCTAAAATCGAGGATCGTGAAGGTATTGAGAAAAAAGGGAGTGATGACCCAGACCTCCATTACTGGTTTGACTTCACTGATTGGTTCAGCAACGACCAAAACAGAGAAGCTGGAGACTAACATTAATTGGGTAGTGTATTAATAGATATTAGTGGTGCATAAGCTGCTTCTCTAGGTTGGATTCCAATCTAGGGAAGCGGTGATTTCGCTTTAATGGAAGCTTTTGCTTCTATGCTTGGCGGAAAGCCACTTGACTTGGCTGGTCCAGCAAGGCTTGCACGTCCTATGCATATATGAGGCAAGCCTTCTGTTTGGCAGCTATCAACATATCGGGTGGTTTCCACCCTTTTTTGCTTTTAGCTTTAAAATCCTGCCATCTTTGTCCTTTATATGCTTACTGCTAGCACAATGGATTTAAATAAAATGAGTGGCGCAATTATCCATAATAGAGTTTTATCACCAACAACATAGCTGTTTTCTGTGGCTGCCGGAGCCTTAAAAAAGGCAACATATTTGTTTTAAGCGAAAATGCTTGCCGGTTCGCACACATACAGGGGAAATTGCCCTATGTCCATGTTTTTCGAAAGCTTATTTGCTGCTGATTTATAAGGCGAAACATAGGCAAGGCTACAGGTATAATCAGTGAACGGGAAACAAAGCTGGCAAAAAAGCCCTCGATTTCTTTTGCCGTAAATCGCCTATGGATTTCCAACTGTGCTAGCGAAATTAGACTTTTTTCACAAGCTTCTAAGCATTTCTCATATATTCTTCATTTTTTTTTATTTCTTTTCAAAGCCATCAAGCTTGAAAATTTACACATATAAGCAGACAACACTACTTTATTATTTACACCCATATAATAGCCAATTACAATATTGACATTTAATACCATATTGTTTTCTGTTCGCTATCGTCAAACCCGCAGTAGACAACGGTTTCAGACATTTACCAATTATATATATTAAATGTTATTAATTAACAATAAAAAAGGTTAGGGACCAAATTTGTACAATAAGAAGAATCCCTTAAATCACAGGTAAAAAGCTATCAAATTTCTACATAAAACTACTCTAACAAGTGAATTACAATGTAAAATAGACTCATATAAAACCGGCTTTCCAAAGCCCAAACAGAGGAGAAAATTGTGAGAATTCTTGGCAGCCTATTAATTACAGTCACAATCACTGTAGTCGTGTTGACATCTTGCGCCGGCGCGCCTGCCACCCCCCCTATCGTGGAGCCCACTAGCCACGAACTAGTGCAGGGGGAAACTGAGATTGCAGCCAGCATAGTTTTTCTTAACGTCGGGAAAGCAGACTGCATCCTATTGACTGTCAAAGACCGTGCCTACTTAGTGGACACAGGGTCTGGATCCTCTGTGCCCGCTATGTTTTACGCTCTGGATATGATGGGTGTCGAGCGCTTAGACGGCTTGTTTCTTACCCACACCCACAATGACCATATCGGCGGGCTAAATGATCTTGCAAAGAAAATCCCGATTTCAACACTCTATTCCAGCGCAATCTCCAAAGCGGACAAAAATGGCGCAAACAAGATTGATTCAATGGCAAAAGACTTGGGTTTGGAGCATAGAAAGCTTAGCGCGGGAGATGTTGTGCCTGTCATAGACGATATTAAATTTACAGTATTAGGCCCGCTTGAATACGATAGCAATGATGACAATGACAACTCTTTGGTGATGTCAATAGAGCTAAGCGGGCAAGTTGCGCTGTTAGCAGGCGATATGCAATTCACCATGGAAGAAAGCCTGGTTGGAAATGGCGTGGACCTAAAGGCTGATATCCTAAAAGTAGGAAACCATGGAAATCCGGACACAACCTCTAGAGAGTTTGCGGAATCGGTTGGAGCCAAGTACGCTGTTATTTCTACCGATACCAAAGTTGACAAAAACTCAGCCAACAAGAAAGTCCTAGCCAATCTGGCTCCTGCAGAAATTTATATCACCCAAGACTATCCATATGGCATCAAATTTGATATAAGCCCTAGCGGGAAGATCCTTATCAGCAGCCTAGAATGATTGAAACCTGATTTTTGCAAGCCCAGCTTTATTTGGCAGGTTGTTTTTTTATTTGCCTCTCAAAGCGGGACAAGTCCAAGCATGCTTCGAATTGGCCAACATAAGAATAATCCTAATCAATTGTTTTCCGGCAAAGGCAGCCTCACAACAAATCTTGAACCTTTTCCAAGCTCGCTTTCAACATGAATCGTGCCCTTCTCAAGCTCCAAAATCCTCTTCACCAAGGCTAGCCCTAAACCGTTGCCTTCAATTCCCCTTGATTGGTCCCCTTGGAAAAATTTATCAAAAATCAACCCCATTGTCTTCTCGTCCATCCCCTCCCCTGTGTCTGCAATTGACACAACCGCAGCTTTGTCTTCAATGAACAAATCTACGGTTACTGTCGACCCATCATGGCTGAATTTGACAGCGTTGCCAATCAAGTTGAGCCAGAGGTGGCTTAGCATTTCTTCATTGGAATAAAGCGCGACCGCATCAAGGTTTGCTACAACTTCCATGTTTTTGGCGACAAGCTGTGGCTCCATTATGATAATCGAGCGGCGGATCTGCTCATCAAGGGAGAAGCGGACCTGTTCATATATCCGCTCAGAGCTCTCAAGGCGGGTCATCAAAAGGATATTGCTTGAAAGCCTTGTCAACCGGTCGCTTTCCCAGATTATTATGTCAAGGTATTCCTCCTGCTTTTCTGGGGGCAATGCGCCCTTTTTTAATCTACGGGCAAAACCCCGGATTGAGGCTATAGGTGTTTTAAACTCATGGGAGATATTGCTGACAAAATCTGAGCGCAAAGTTTCGATGCTGGACAGCTCTTTTGCCATTTCATTAAAGCTTTGTGCAAGCAATTCGATCTCATAAAAGCCTTTTGCCTCAACCCGGACACCAAAATTTCCTTGGGCTATCTCTTTTGTGCCATCAGTCAAGATTCGGATGGGGCGCAAGAACCTCTTGCCTGCAAGTATAGTGATTGAAGTCCCAACCAACAGGCTGGCAAGGAGCAAGTAGGAGACAAACACGTGGAAGCGGCTCATAGTCAGAGGCTGGAACGCGCCTATCCGGACACATACGTAAAGGGCCATTCCAGAAACAGCTATACTGACAAAGAGAGTAGTGAAAACCATCATCACCAGCTTGACAAGCATTGTCAGGCGGCTTAATGGCTTTTTGACGTTGCTGTCAAGTATCATTTCTTACACCCTTGTAACCAAGGCCTCTAACAGTCTCTATCGAAAACTCCGGCCAGTTGTAAAAGCGCTCGCGAAGCCTGCCAATATGGACACTGACTGTATGCTCTGCAGACTCGCTGTCATACCCCCAAATTTCATCCATCAGCTGGATGCGGGTGAATACTGTCTGGGGGTAGCTGAGAAGTTTGTATAGGAGCATAAACTCTTTTTGCGGCAAGGTGTAGCGCTCATTGCCCCGGCTGACTGCAAGGGAGTCGTGGTTCAGGGTTACTTGGCCTATAGTAATCTTGCGCTCGTTTACGATTTTTGCCCTGCGCAGAAGCGCTTTAACACGCAGAACCATTTCCTCTTCGTCTATTGGTTTGACCATATAGTCGTCTGTGCCAACTATGAATCCTTTGTGTTTGTCTTTTATTCCATCTTTTGCGGTCACCATCAGTATCGGAAAATCAAACCCGGCATCCCTTAACTGCTCTGTCAAAGTATAGCCATCCATACCCGGCATCATGATGTCGGTAACCATCAGGTCGATATGCTGTTTGTCAATTATGTCAAGAGCCTCAATTCCGTCCTTTGCCAGAACCGGGTTAAATCTCTCGTCGAGCAAAGTCTCCTCTATCAGCTTTCGAATATTTTGGTCATCCTCAACTACAAGAATGCTTATCATTTATCGTTTTTTCCCTTCGTTATTTATCCTGGCTTTCCCCAATAATATAATCCCAACTTCAACTGGACTTCAACTCAAATCCATATTTTGTTGAAATACAGTTTATGCTTGCAGATTATTATTAAACAGGAAATAAAGGGTATTTGAATGAAAATAACAGAGAAAAAAGGAGAAAAAGATGGAACCAACTAAAAACAACTCAAACCAAACAGGCAACAACCTGACTCCGGGCTCTTCATTTGGAAAGCCCCCTTCATTGCTGAATATGTTCATCATTGTGTTTTTGATCAACTTCGCCTTGAATTTGTTCTTTGGAGCTCCCCAAGCGGGATCCCAGATCGAATATAGCCAATTTATAAAGCTGGTTGAGAGCGGGCTTGTAAGCAAAGTGCAGATTGAGGAGGAGCAGCTACTGGCAACCTTGAAACCAGAAGCTGACCTTGGGCAAGTCGAGGCGATCATCTACCCTAGCGGCACTAATCCAAACAACAGGCAACAATTAAGCGTATCAGCTGTTTTAACCACAGCAAGAATCGACGACCCGGCATTGGTGGACCGTTTGGCCCAGCAAGAAGTGGGATTCTACAGGCCCATGACTAGGACCAGTTCGCCTGTGACCAACTTCATAATGTCATGGATCGTGCCAGTGCTTGCCATGTACCTGGTCTTTGGTTTTTTATCTAAGAGCTTGTCAGGAAAAATGGGCTCAATGGGAATGGGGCAAATGGGGGCTCTGGGGGCTGCCGGAAAGAGCAAAGCGAAAGAATACACCCATGAAAAAAGCACAGGGGTCACTTTTGAGGATGTGGCAGGCCAAGAGGAAGCGAAAGAAAGCTTGGCAGAACTTGTAGACTTCCTAAAAAACCCTGGAAAGTACCACGAGATTGGCGCAAAACAGCCAAAAGGGGCGTTGCTTGTCGGTCCTCCGGGAACAGGCAAAACACTGCTTGCAAGGGCATTGGCTGGAGAAGCCGGCGTGCCTTTCTACTCGATCACCGGCAGCGAATTTGTTGAGATGTTCGTCGGCGTAGGCGCATCACGCGTTCGTGATTTGTTTGAGAACGCAAAGAAAAACGCTCCTTCTATCATCTTCATTGACGAGATAGATGCCATCGGAAAAAGCAGGGACAACCAGCTGGGCGGCAACGACGAGCGGGAGCAGACATTAAACCAGTTGTTAAGCGAAATGGACGGTTTTGATGTGCAGAACGGGATTATCGTGCTGGCAGCTACAAACCGGCCTGAAGTATTAGACAAAGCGCTGCTTCGCCCCGGGCGTTTTGACAGGCGCATCGCTGTGGAGAAGCCTGATCTTCTAGGAAGGGAGGCTATCTTGAATGTGCATGCCTCAAAAGTAAAAATGGGTGCAGACGTGAACCTGAGAGAACTTGCGTTAGCTACATCAGGGGCGACAGGGGCTGACCTTGCCAACATGGTCAATGAAGGAGCTCTTATGGCTGTGAAGGACGGCAGGAAAACAGTCTGCCAAAGCGACTTGATGGAAGCAGTAGAGGTCGTCATTGCCGGCAAGGAGAAAAAAGATAGGATAATGAACCAAGCTGAGCGCAAAATTGTCGCATATCACGAAGTAGGCCATGCACTGACCAGCGCTCTGCAGAACAATAGCCAACCAGTGCAGAAGATCACTATAGTGCCCAGGACTATGGGCAGTTTGGGCTACACCTTGAATATGCCCCAAGAGGAGAGGTATCTGCACACAAAGAGTGATTTGCTAGCCCAGATCACTACGCTCCTTGGCGGCCGCGCGGCAGAGCAAGTGAAGTTCGGCGAGGTCACCACAGGCTCAGCAAATGACATTGAGCGGGCAACCGCGCTGGCTAGGGCGATAACTACCCAATACGGCATGAGCGGCAAATTCGGCCCTATGAGCTTGGAGAGCGTTGAGAACAGGTATTTGGATGGCAGAGCGGTTCGCAATTTCTCTACAGAGACTGAGGGGATGATCGATGAGGAAATCCGCTTGATCTTGGATGGGTGCCTCTATGCGGCAATTGAGCTTTTAGAGGAGAATAAGGGGCATATGGATAATATTGCAATGCACCTTCTAGAGAAAGAGAATATCACAGGCGAAGAATTTATGGCGCTTCTGAATGGCAAAGCCATTGAGGCTGCGTGAGAGCGGCAAAACTCAAGCGGGCAGTTTTGTTAAAATTGCGAAGCGATATATGACTACCAAACGAACCTAGCTTTGACTACCCGAAATCTTTTTGTTTTTTGTATGATAGACTTTTTATTGGCTCCAAAACTAAAGACAGGCAGCTCTTTGCACGCCTGTCTTTGATTTTGGAGCCTTGTTATATTTGCTAGCTGATCTGGACAATCCAGGTTTTTCCCTGATGCAATACACTTATGAAATTGCCCCATAGCAAACTTAAACGACAAATAGCATGGCTGCCCCATGCCAAACGACATGCCATATTTAGGCACATTCGCATGTGGGCTTTAAGCGTTTTGAGGTTTAGCCACTGCGACACCGGGTCTTGGCATTTGCCAGATGATGTCTAGCTGGGCTAATTTGAAAAAAGCTAACAACTGGGCATATCAATCAACAAGCGGAAAAACGACACCAAAACGTTACTATATACAATCACTTTCATGTGGTTGTAGAACTGTGAATGATTGTCTGCTATTATTATATTATAGCTCTTTGATCGATGGAGGATCGATATGGTTTTAAACCGCGAAGACAGGACTGTCTTTTTTAGCTTATATTCAGACTTGCTGTATTATGTAAATAAAAAATATGGTATTGTCGGCCACATTGCTGACGCTGCTGCGCTTTTATCCAATCCAGCGCAGGCGATCACTATCCGAGACCAGCTTTTCTCAAACTTGCATTGGTTTGATGAGTATATAGCTGATTTCAGCAGTGTGCTTTCTGCAGACGAATTTGCTATGTTGTCTTCTTGGAGGGACAGCTTCCTTAAAGGAAAATTCTACTTGATGAGATACCTGTCGAGGCATTCAGTGTTTATGTCTACTGGCGAAGACAGCCCAGCTGGATTGTTTGGGGTTTGGGGGCTTAACAAGCCTGTAAAGGAATTGTTTCCCAAACAGAGGCTGCCGATGTCAATCAACGCATTGCTGTTGCCCTTCAAAGGCAAAATTATCCACGATGGATTAATTGCGCGAACCACGATTTCCGAATCAAACAGGATTTTAGAAAGAATCTACAGGGAGTTGAACAAGGATTTGGGTATCATAGAGAGCCTGTCAATAGCAACAACAGATCCACAGTCCGGCACGCCACAAATCAGCTCTGGGGTTGTCCCATCTGCAGATATCGGCAAACACAACGAAATTGAGTCAATGCTTGTCTGGTACTGCAACCAGGAAGCTCTTCCCCAAGGGTTTCTCGATGTTTGCATCTTTTCTTTGGATGTGATTGCATCGAGGCCGCAGCGGCCTTTGCGAGCTGGCAAGACAAACACATGGGCTTGTGGAATCATTTTTGCAATAGCTTCACACAACAACCTCTTCAATAGCAATATGCACACGTATTTAAAAGTTTCTGACATAGCAGAGCGATTTGGTGTCTCGCAAACTACAGTGCGCAGGAGAGGCGCGCAAACCCGCAAGTTATTGCAGATGGGGTTTAGGTCGAGCAACTATAGGATCAAAATCTAGGGTGGCAAAAACTGGGAGTGTTAATAGGCAGGCGCATGGTCAACCTGTTGTCAGGTTTAGCTTCTTATTTCGTATATTGACAAAAAACCTTCTATGAAAACTTATGACAAAAACACAAACTTCCAGCCATTGTTTAGTTGTAAATTTCTTCGAGCTCACGTTGCTATAGTGTCGAAATAGCAGACTAATTTTTACACCCTCTCTATGAAATATTCAATGAGAAGGCTTTGAATCAGAAACAGCGCGTGTTAGCTGCGCTAAAAAAACTTGTAACTTCACTTGATAGGCCAATGCCATTCTTGTGCGAAATCCCCTGCTGCTCTAATTTCGCCAGTTATTACAGCCTATGCCAGTGCTTTGCTAAACCATCTTTGTTTTTTTCGTATTTTAGATCCCCCTTTTTTTCTTGCTTTTATGTCCAGTTCGATATGGAAGTTGCCACTGGCTAGTTGGCAGAAATAACTGGCAAAGCCAATGGAGAGCTGGGAACGCTTGTTTTAATTGGACTGGAAACTCACCTATCCAAACCAGGACAAAAAAAAAGGCACAACATCATTGGCTGCGCCCGTATCTAGATATCATAGTTTCCAGTTTCGAATCACCGCAAGATTTATGCGGCTTTTCTTGCCTCGTAGACTTCCATGTTAGCTTCCGCTTCAACTGCGGGAGATAATGTTGGCATAATGAGGCCTTGCGCCTCGAACTCTATTGCGCCTGCTAATGCTATTGCACGTGCTAGATCGACTATAAAGGCATTGGTAACTTCATCAATATACCCATGCAACTCTTGTGCGAAATCTCCTGTCATCTCAAATTCGCCAAACATTCCTGCCACTGCCATCGCTTTACCAAACCAACTTGCATTCATCATGTTTTTATCTCCTATATTCTTTTTATTTTCATTTTTGTTTTGTTTTGACATACTCTTTATAGCACTATAATATGGATAAAATGCAGCGGGAAACACCATGAAACTGTATATATTAAGTAAAGGATCCGTAAACGATACTTCACTCAATATTCAAAATTCAACGCCATGCATCAATTTGTTATACGCAGGCTTTGCTAAATGCGATCCAAAGCAATTGGCTGCGGAGAGTCTATATTTTCTATTAAACGGGAACAGATAGTTGAACATAACCGTATCCAGGTAATTAGGCTAAAGAGGGTAGAGCGAGACTGCTAGACCTGGCGAATGCCGAATTGGCTATAAAAGCTGTGGAGAAAGACAAAAAGAGCCCGCCCATTGCCCACTGGGTTGACTCTTTAATTCTGAAGGCAAGCAGCTTGCCTATCTGCCAAAGTTTACAACAACATCCCCGCTCTTAGCATTAATAACTAGCGAGTTGGTCGCGGGCAGGGGCTTGGTGGAGCTGATTCTTGCTGTTGCTTCCAAAACGGTCACTGCCAATAGCAATGTCTCCAAAGTCTGTATTGATGTCATAGGAGTAGTCGTCCATTGGCTTGGCTAGCGAAATTTTTACATCACCAAACATCGATGTGATGGTTGTTTGGCCTTCCATGTCGCCAACAATATCGACATTTCCGCTTCTGGCCTCGATTTCAGCCATTCCACTTGCCAAGTTGTTGGCTATTGTGTCGCCAAAAGTGTTTCTGATAGTAATATCCAAAACTTCGCACCTTTCGAGGCTAATGCTTCCAGAGTTGGATACGCATTCGAATGTTTCAGCGTTGATATCAGCAAAATGGCTATCTCCGAACTGGCTACTATAGAAAAAACTGGGAGAAGAGATATCTGAGCCAGAAAAATCCCCGCTGTTTAACTTTACGGATAGAAAACCGCTATTGATGTTAAAAGCAACTACATCGCCGAAAGTATTGTTTATGTCAACGAGGGAGGCATTAAACCCGCCAATTCTAATTTCCCCGCTGCCAGTTTTTACAACAACATTGTCTAGATTGCAGGAATCCGGCAAATAGACTACGACTTTTTCGCTTTCTCCCCGAAATCCAAACATCATTCTGCGATTTTTCGCCTTTTGTGAAATCTTTATACTCTGGCCTGAATCCTCAAGTTGCCACTCATCCAAGTAGCCTGTGATCTCCAACTTATAAGCTCCAGACACAACAAACTCAATATCAGCAAATACTACCTCAATATCAATATTGTCAATTTCATCATATTCCCTCGCTAGCACCTCTGTCTTTTCTTTGCTTCGGCGCAATGCAAACCTATCATAATACAAGCCATTTACATCAGCGCCAAAAATATACCCTAGCACAGACAGAACAATGCCTGCAACAACCATAATCCCGCTAATTTTCCATTTAAATCCCCAAAATCTTCTCATAAAGCTGTGCTTCTCCTTAAAATAAACTTGCCTACAAGCTTGCCCGCATAGTACGAAGCCAACCGCGCAAGCTCTATAGCGCTTGAGAGAATAGACATGCCCAACCCAAGCAAGATAAAGCCGATGCCTAACACAAGCAAAGCTGTGCCAAAACTCGAGATGATGATAGTGAAGCTGAGCAATGCGCACAAGGCTCCACCTAATAGCAACCCTATTCCCGCTGCTCCAATGGCAATTATCAAGCTAATAACAACTATTATTAACGAAAATGACACCACCGCCGCGGTTATTGATAGAGGCAGCGCTATTGGAGATGCAAATATTGCCAAGATTGCTATCCATACCGTTGAAAGACGGCGCTTGCCTGTTTCTTTATCTTTGGCCGCATAGCTGGCGATTATCTGGGACGCGACACTGGCTGGCGAGCCAAGCTCTGCCAACACATAACCCTCATTTTCAGATCCGGCTTCATCAAAGTACTGCTCGTAAAACTCAAGGGCTTCATTGATTTCTTCATTTGGCAGTTTACGCAGCCGTCTTTCCAATTCATCGATAAATTCACGCCTGCCCACTGGTTCCACCTCCGACCAGTATTTTGTCGACTTTCTCTTTAAAATCTTCCCAATCATTGAGATATGCATCCAATCTTGCCCTCCCACTGGATGTGATTTGGTAATAGCGCCTATTCCGCCCTCCGTAGGGCATGTCATAGGTGCTCAGACAATTCTCTTTTTGAAGCCTGCGTAGAACTGGATAAAGAGTTGACTCTGAGACGCTTAAAATATTCTTCACATTCTGGGTTAAAACGTATCCATAAGCGTCTTCCCTCAGCAGCAATGCCAGTACGCAAGCATCAAGCAAGGCTGAGCCTACTTGAAATGACACTGGTATCCTCCCTATGATATTTAGAATTTATTATTATACGTTATATAATATAGTATACAATCAAATATTATTGTGTCAAATAGTTGCTGTTTTTTTAATAGATTTTGATCGAGAAATGCTGCCATAACAGGCTCGGTTTCCGTGGAAGGAAATGCTGCCTATACCAGATTTAACATTGGAGACAAGCGGGCTAGGTCGGCTACAAGACAAGATAGAATTTGAAGGTAATATAAGCCTGTTGTGGCAGACAAATCGCTTTTGGAGATAATAGGATGTCAATTGAGGATTTCTATGTTCCTTTTTGATCAAAGTTAGAAAAGTAAAAACAACAGAACAAATTGCATTTCATACCCAAGTTTTCTCGAATGGATGATTTGGGGTATTATCATTATTTTGGGCATATATCCAGACAACCAACACATTTTGATAACGGAGCATCCACTATTTAAACCATCTGAATAGCACAGAAGCCACAAAGAGAAACGACAAATTAAGCCATATTTCGACCTAATTCAATAGACAAGGATTCCCCTGTATTGTTATGATTGTAAGCCGATAACGAATGCAGGGGGAATCCAACCAAATGTTACACCAATTATTGTCTGCGTGCAAGCACATTCTGGTCGATATGCTCAAAGAGTTGTTCAGCCTTGTCCCCAATGAGGTTGAGCGCATCTGGCTCGGGAGGATGGCGAACGCGGTTGACCATGGAGGGCAAGCCCTCGTCAGCCGGCTGTTCCCAAGGAGCAAAGAGTTCGTCGCGAAAGGCCAGAAGGAAGCCAAGGCTGGCAAAGCTTCCCCCATTGCCAGCGGGCGCGGCAGGAAGGGGATTGAAGCCAAGCACCCCAACCTTGTGGAGGACATCCACAAGCTTATGAAGGACAAGTGCTCGGCAGACCCCAGGCTCAAGGGCGACTGGCGCTACTCAGGCCTCACGATAAGGGAAATCAGGGCGGAGCTCATAGGGCGTTTTGCCTACACAAGCCTGCCTGGCAGGTCATCGCTCCACAAGCTGGTCAACAGGCTGGGCTACAGGCTCAAAACTGTTGAAAAGACAAAGCACCCCAAAAGAGCGCCCGGGACTGATGCCATTTTCGGGAACCTCGACGGCATCCACGAGTGTGTGGAAAACAGCCCGCAGGCAGCGAGGATATCCGCCGACTGCAAGGACAAGATCCGCATCAACGGCTCGTCCAGGGGCGGGAAAAGCCGCATTGGCGCACGCAGGGCAGACCATGACTTCGGGCACAACGCGCAGCTTGCACCATTCGGGATATACAACGTGATAACAGGGATAACTGACGTTTTCATGACCCTTGGAAGGGCGGCAGCGGACTTCATGGCCGGCATGCTCCAGAAGTGGCGGGATCTGTACGGCGAGGGGATCAAAAAATTGCTGCAAATAGACCTGGACAACGGCCCTGGGAACAGCATGCGCAGAAGGCAACGGATCAAGAGGATGCTCGAGTTCGCGCATAAAAACAATGTTTTTGTTGTGCTTGCCTACTACCCGCCGTACTTGAGCAAATACAACCCAATAGAGCATGTTTGGGGAAGCCTTGAGAGGCATTGGAACGGCTTCATCCTTGACAGCATTGAGGCGGCGCTTGGCTATGCCTCGGCCGCCATCTATAACGGGAACGCCCTTCGGGTGGCCTGGAAGGCGGCTATTACCCAAATGGTGTGACGCTAACCTCCAAGGAAATGTCTATCCTTAAGGAAGCTCTGTTCGCTAAAGAAGGGATCGAAGACTATTTCGCAGTCATTGACCCCGAGTATGCGGGAAAGGCGCTTGCGAAGCTGCAAGAGTATGCCGCGTCAAAGAAGAGCCGCAAGGGAGCAACCAAAATTGTAGCATAATGCTTGGTTGCATGGCATGCTCTATATCCGTGAAAAGGCGGTTTTAATTATGGACATTCCCTAAGCATTTGATAGTTTGTATAGAATTTTTCTGCCCAAATTTTCGCTATGATTGGCTGAAAAACGTGCCATTAGCTACTCTGAAATGATCCAGCTATGGGCTTCTTGTTGACTAGATGGAAATATGGCTATATAATTCCAGCAGAGCATAGCTATTATTGCAACTATGCAGGAACACATTGCGTAATAGCAAGTTGAAAAATTTTTATCACAAAAGGAGTTACATACAACATGGATCTATCAGCAATTTTAGCACAAATTTTGGCCGACAAGAATGTTGAGGTAGTCAGCAAGGCAACTGGTGTAGGAATTGAACAGATCAAAGACTTAGCAACACAAGCGCTGCCAATTTTGTTGAACGGCATCTCCAATCTGGCCAAAGACTCCAATACTTCAGGCTCATTGATGAAGACATTATCGGAATACGCAAAATTCGACATATCCGACATTGCAGGATTTTTGAGCAAGGTTGATCTTGCCGAAGGGGCAAAGATTATCGGACAATTATTAGGCAAAGACCAAAAATCCATTACAGAAGATTTGTCCAAAAAAATAGGGTTGAATAGCGACACTGTCACGAATCTGCTTTCCCAATTCGCGCCATTGGTCATGACATTGATCGGCCAACAAACTGATAAAATCCAATCTGTTGGAAATGGGATTGGCGCTGTGGCTTCCAAGCTTTTCGGAGGCGGAGCTGCCAAAACTGACAAGACCGAAGCTGCAAGCAGCGAGCTGGTCATAAAACTGCTCAGCCAAATATTAGGCGGATAACATATGCCAAACGATGCATTAGCGTTGTTGTTGCTTGTTTCTAGCAACAGGTTATCCTATGCTATTTAGATGGCTTCGAAGAGGGCGGGGGTAAAAAAAGCCCCCGCCTTTGGCAACTGGCCGTGGGCTATATATGGAGACCTCGACATTTTCGGCGTTTGCGCCAATGCCGCTCCTATACTTCATGCGGTAGCCGCCATACCGAGAGCGCATCTTTTCCATATACTCGCCATGGGCCTTGCAGAGGGCATCTACTTCTTCTTCTGTGAACCCATAATAGGGGGCAAAGGA
The DNA here is from genome assembly GCA_009782875.1 of Eubacteriaceae bacterium. Classification (GTDB taxonomy): domain Bacteria; phylum Bacillota; class Clostridia; order Eubacteriales; family Anaerofustaceae; genus WRIE01. The sequence continues at coordinate 18,770 of WRIE01000057.1, forward strand.
GAGGGGCTCCAGCATCGAGTACTCGTCAAACATACTCAATGCGCTGTGGGTCCCGTATTTTTTTATCGGCAGGATCCCAGTCATATACGCCAGCGCCACATACCCTTGGTCTTTGAGCCACACCCGCAGAAAATCGAGGCAAGCTTTCTGTGATGCATAGTCTCCTTTATACTCCCTGAATATGCAGTCCCACTCATCAATCAAAACCACGAAAGGCCGTCTCGAAAAGTTATATGCGTCTTTCATTGTTTGGTTCAATTCGGCCTTGTTTTTGAATGCAATCCCTGGAAACTCCTCAGCGAACTCGGCAAGCAATGTTTCGCATATCGAAACAAGCATTTCATCCACATTTGGGCTCTCGCTCAAGAATTCCTGCATATTTATGAAAATACAATTGTATTTATTCAAATGCTCTGGGAAGCTTTCATGTTTTTTGATTTCCAAGCTGTCAAAAAGCGCCCCAGTCTCATCGCCACACCCGTAATATGCATTGAGCATTTCAATTGCCATAGTCTTGCCAAACCTTCTTGGGCGGCTAAGACAGATATAACGCTGCGGAGTATTCATCACTTTGTTAGTCTCTGCAATCAAGAGGCTTTTGTCAATATATATCACGCCATTTAGGCTCGTACAGAAATTTTGGCTGCTAGTATTCAAGAAGTCTCCCATTACCATCCTCCATAATGTTTGCTGTTATTTACATACATTATACCATAGACACCTGCTTCACAGCCTTTGGGCAAAGCAGTGATGGATATGCTGATTGATTTGTTGGATGTTTATTCATACTGTGACCATATAACAGTACTGGGCGTACTGGTCGCCTCATTGGTAGTCATGTCGATGGTAGCTCCAGTATTTGCATCTACAGAGCCAGGGCATACAGCAGCTTGCTCTTATGTAAAGGCAGTGCCGGGATCGCCCTGTACATATGTAGCGCCAGTTCATGTGCATGACGCGGCTTGTGGATACAAAGAAGGAAGGCCAGAAGTTCCCTGCACTTTCAAATGTGATCATACGACTTGTGCGTATGTAGAAGAAGTGAAGGGTGGCTGCACTACTAAGTTTATTGCATCTGATATCTGCATTCCCGGCATCACACATACTGGTCTTGCATGCGAGTGGGATTCTAAAAAGCCTGGAACTCCATGTGGATGGGACAGTTGCAAATATCTTAGGTTGAATGGTCATCTTGATACATGCAATGTTCAATTAGGTGGTCCATGTGCTTCAGCTGCCGCTTGTAATGCCGCTGCAAATTCACTAAAAGTGACAACAAATGGACATCAAAGTGGTTGTGGTTATGTAGCTGAAATTCCAGAAGTTCCCTGTAATGTTTGGAAGCCAGCTGGTGAGATATGTACAGCTACTGGTGTGCTACATACAGGTCCTATTTGCGACTATAAGGTTCCAGTTAAAGGAGTTGACTGCGACACAGTGCATGTGCATGATGCAGCTTGCGGATTTGTGGCAAAAGTTGATGAAGTTCCCTGCACATACGTAGCGCCAGTGCATGTGCACAACGCAGCTTGCGGTTATATAGCAAAAGTCGATGGTGTCGACTGCGACTGCAAATTGGGCGGTGTTGTGACCTTCACACATAGGATACCAGTCTCCTTCAAGCCAGAGAGGGATAGCGCAAGAGCCCCAAACAACACATGGTTCGCGTTTGACTACACGTTGGGGAAAGACAGCAACTACGCCGACACCAGCTACATCACAGGCGGGTATGGCGGCGGGGGATACAACAATTGGGGATATGGCGGGTTCGGCGGCCGCAGGGCCCCAGGCTATGGCAGAGGCTACGGTTCCAGCAATGGTGTCGCCTCAGGATACATCGAGATAACAGCGGAGGCAGGCAACTATGTGCTGACAGTGACAAGGGTAGCAATCAAAGGCTATACTATCAACCCAGCCTCAATCACAATCAGGTTCACTATACTTGAGAATGGCAGGATACGCTTCAACACATATGCGACACGCGCAGATTTCACATACAAGAGGGACGATGTAGTAAAGAAACCGGCGCACAACAACCCAAAAACAAGCGATGCCACCAACGTAGCCCTTTGGAGCTCGATGGCAGTGACCAGCATGGCTGGAGTCGTTGTAGCGCTAAAGAAAAGAATGTTCAAATAGAACAAAATCGCTAAGGAAATAAAGAACACACTCCTAACAACTGAACGAAAGGCAGTATGCACATAGATTGATGCATACTGCCTTTCGTTTGTAAAGCACCAAGAAACACTCCCTGGCTCGTATGTGTCAGAGGGAGCCCAGTATTGTTTATAGTTAAAATCAATACAATAATTTGGAAAAATAACAACAAAAATCTATCCCTCATGTGGTAATATGTGGTTGCAATAAACAAATAATCCAGGGGGATAGATAATGAACGACTTAATTATATCAGTATTTTTCGATATTGACAATTTTTGCAATGAATTTGAGGCTTGGATTGAATCCTGTGAGAAACTCTGTTGCTTGGCAAAACAGGAAAACGGGCGGGTTTTTCAAAATCAATTTCACTTAGTGAAGTAATGACAATCGCGGTGATGTTCCACCACTCGCACTTCCGTGAATTCAAGTACTAC
>WRIE01000058.1 GCA_009782875.1 Eubacteriaceae bacterium
TTTGAAAATCGGGGGGATATGCTCTATGAACTGGCATACACCCTCACAAAAGATGAATTTGCAGAGTTCTATGGCAAAATTGCGTAATTTGCAATTCTAGAAGTTCATTTTGCAATTACAGTTATTAGATATCTTCGCATACTCGATGGTTTTTGGAAAAAATCGTTATAACCAGCCAAAGCCATGACAGAAGTGTGGAAATTATTCTGGTATAGAAAACCAACCGCTCGCTCTGGAAGATAAACAAAAGACACAGGGCTAAGAAATTAAGCATATAAATGGTCATTATATGCACAAACAAAAATCTGGGCGGGACAAGGAAAAGCCGTGAAAGTGGCTGGTGTTTACGCCAGGAAAGTCACAGCGGAGAGAATTGGCCGCCCCAAATTCAGCAACTTGTGGACAAGCCATGTTTTGCTAGAACTTGGGAGAGCGCCTTCATGATATCGGAGGCGGCTTGTTATCTGCGGTGAAGAAGCATTTCATAAAGGCTGATGCCGAGGCCATCTGGGCAATCTGGATGCTACGGCTGTTATCTGAACGCCTTTTCAAGGGCATCGAGGATGATTACTTGCCTTCAGCCGTGTCGAAGATGCTCCCAGTTTTGAAGCTGTCCAAAAACTCCCTCACTTCCCTCATCGGCATGGTGGGCAGCGATCAGAGCGCAAGCGCCTCTGCAGTTAAGCAAAGCATATCCATGCATCAATGCGTTTTTGGTTCCACAACATTCATGGCTTCTTTGATCAATAGGCTTATGGTATAATAAACAAATTACTCTTTTAAAGGAGCATTTGATTTGAGAGAATGGTTAAATAACGGAATCCCGTCGATTGCGCAGCATTTAGGGGCATTAAGCAGCTATGGCTTAAAAGACGGGAGCGCAAATGGTTTTGGGCTCAAGCAAAAAGTCAACGAGCTCATTGAGCAACTGATGATTGCCCTATTCCCCGAAGTATACGGACCCGAACAGATCAATTCAGCCTTTATCGAAAATGCAATAAGCATCCGGCTGTCAAACATAGCTTTGATATTGTTTGATATATTAGGCAAGTTAGCAGATATGGACGAGCAGATCGGGTTTTCCATTGAAGGCGATGAGAAGGAAGCGTTAGTCAAGGCATTTATAGAGACTTTGCCCAAGATAAGGGAAACAGTCCAGTCAGACATCGCCGCCGCAAAGCTTGGAGACCCTGCAGCCAAATCAAACATGGAGATCATGTTGGCATATCCGTGCCTTACAGCCATCAGTGTCTACCGGATCGCAAATTACTTGTGGACAGCAAAAGTGCCTTTAGTTCCAAGGATGATGACAGAGTATTCACACTCTCTAACCGGAATAGATATACATCCTGGAGCACAGATCGGCCACAGTTTTTTCATCGACCATGGAACAGGTGTGGTAATTGGAGAAACTTGCATTATCGGAAATTTCGTCAAGATCTATCAGGGCGTTACCCTTGGCGCCAAGTCATTCTCTTATGACGAGGATGGAATGATAATGGCGATAAAACGCCATCCCAACATTGAAGACAACGTTGTTATTTATGCTGGTGCAACCATTCTCGGAGGAGATACAACGGTTGGGGAGAATAGTGTGATTGGAGGCAACGTTTGGTTGACAAAGTCAGTTCCTGCCGGCTCGATCGTCTACAATTCAACTCCTTCCCCAGTGATTAAGCAAGTTGACGAAAATTAGCAAATACCAGCATTTGCAATGACACTATCTTTTGAGCCGTTTCTGTTGGATTCATACCGACAGGCGGCTATTTTATGAAGCATGATATAAAATAGCCGCAGCTCAAGTATAAAACCATAAATAAAGTGCTCACAGCCTTTTTCTTGCATTTTATTTTGATTTATGGCATATATTAGTATATTCAAGTAGCCTAACTCCAGAATAAGGCCCCCAGCTATGCTGGGGAGAACGGATATAGCAATATCGAACCTAAAGTATTTACCAAGAATTCTGAGGTTCACGCAAGATTGGTTAGTATACTGATACACCAATATTTGTTAATTTAAGCCAAATTTAACAATTTGCGGTTAATGGTTTGATGTTTTAGCCCCATGTTGGGGCCATTCACATACCACCAATTGAAGTGGTAGCTATGATTTACACATTGGAGGCATCCCATAAGCCCTCAAGTCGACATCACTCCATTTTGAAATATACAAAGGCACCAATTGGATATATCCGCAACTGCTATCGCGAAAGCGGGAAAGTCAAGAACCAGACAATCGCGAAGATCCACGGCCTGCCCCTTGAGACGCTGCAGTCCATGAAACCCGCCTTTGACGGGAAGACCATCGCTACCAGTGGCATATCTGTCCCGGCGGGCGGGAGCATGGCGCGTCAGCTTTGTTTTACAGCCTGGCAAAGACAATTGGCCTCGACAAGGCTTTGCATTCCAATAGCGAACCTTGGGTTGGCTTCGCGCTGGCTATGATAATCGGCAGGATCGTCTGGAGGGGGAGCGAGCTGCCACTGTCCAAAGCATCCGAATACAGCTGCCTGTGGGAAATATGCGGCATCGAAGGGGAGATCGATGTGGACAGTCACTGCTATCCTGCCATGGACTCCCCGCTTTCACGCCCAAAAGCGGTACAGAAAAAGCTGGCCGCTAAATGTTTTTCCAATGCTTCGCTATCCTTTACGACATCACAAGCTTCTATTTCGAAGTTGAGATGGAGGAGGCAGAAGGCGATATTTACGGTTGTTACAAGGACAAGAAGAAGGGGAAAAAACAAATAACTATCTGCCTCGTCTGTACAAAGGAAGGCTGCCCTGTGGGTGGGGAGGTTTTCGAAAGCAACACTAACGGCTGCACAACTACAACGGACAAGATAACAGAGATAGAGCGGATCTATGGGGTGGGAGACTTCATATTTGCCGGTGGCAGGGGTAAACTCACCGCTAAAAACCTGGGCATTACATAAGACACGCTGAGCATAACGGCCCTCACCCACGCAGCAATGAAGGAGCTAGTGGACGAGAAGAATGCCCAGCTCTCTTTGTTCGACGAGGACACAGTCACAGAGGTTGCTATCCCCGATTCCGGAAGTGCGCTACATATTTCGGAAAAACTCTGCCAGGGGGCTTCGGAGAAAAAAACAGGGATATGCAAATCGCAAAAACAAAGGCTTTACTTGGCAAGAAGCCATATCGAAACTAAAATCCGACGAGAACGCTTTGGCGAAAAGGGCAACAGAAGCCTTTGAGAAATGCAAAACGGAAAAATACTTCGATTGGAAAATAGAAGGCGGCGGCAAGATTGCCTACAGCCTCAATGAAGAGGAGATTTCCAACGCAGAGAGGTTCGACGGGCTCTACACCATCCGAAGCAATGTCCCACTAGAGCAGATGGACTCAAATGAGTTTGTCGGGACATACAAGTCCTTCATAAATGTGGAGCAGGATTTCCGAAAATGAATTCAGTGCAGCTGGAGATGAGGCCATGCTGCCACAAAACTTTTGAACCAGACCAAGCGCCATGTTTTCATCTGCATGCTCTCTTGCTATCTTCGATGGCATTTCAACAGAGCAATGAAGGCAGCCTTCGGGCAAGAAGGGGTGTTGGAGGGGCACTACACCTACAACCACACGATTGAAATGATGAAAGCGCTGCAAAAGTCTACGCTCCAGATAGCCGGCACAAACGTTAGCACATTAGCACATAAGTTGTCGCACAGCCCACTGAAATCCAAAAAGAATCGTAGACGTTGTGCTGGGCTACTGGATAGCCTAGCGCTGGAAATATAATAACGCCCGCAAACCATATTGGCAAATGGCGTTTTATATTCTTACAGTCAGAAGATGCGATATTGTCTCATTGTGGTTTTGGCAAGACACAGGTTAATCTACGTCGTAATACTCCGGACCTGACGCCAATTTAATAATATCTATAAGCCACCCCACCCCAAACAATCCACCAGTGAATAAGTACAGTACGGCCTTTCCCCATTTTCCTTCATAAATCTTATGACCAAAGATTGTGAAAATACACAACAGTAAAGAAACCCATTTGTTCTTCTGGGCCTTTGTGTAGGTTATCCATTCATTAGTGTTATACGAGCTGTTTTCAAAAGCTCCACTTGACCGGTACGTGTTGTCATAATGGTTAAAATCTTCGTTTGCACTGCTTGTAGGCTGATCTTCAAAAAAACTAGGATCAGAGGCTTCAATATTCTCGACCTCATCCATCCTTGTCCCACAAGATGAGCAAAACACATCCTCAACATTTGAAGCTTGCCCACACGAAGGGCAGTATTTCACACTTTTCTCTTGATCTGGCTGGTATTGAAATTGGCTCAAAGACTTCTCCATAATTGTCCGAAATTTCAAGTATAATTATATCACATATTGGTGTAGACGAAAATAATTGATCCACCAACTATTGCCATTTACCTACTTTGTAAATTAAGAATAAATTCCATTATTTACCTGTAACTGAAAAATAGAATTGATATGTTTCCATATCTTATGTGCTTTCCGGAGTTTGCCTCAAGTGCAATCCTAAGTTAATAGATAGTTCGCTTAAGCATTTAAAGCGTTTTGACAGCAGTTTTCTCACAATCATTTCGTTTTATATGCGATAAAGATCCGCCCTTTTAGCTTACGCTAGTAGAGCGGATCTTTATCGCACCAAGCTGGATTGGCTAAAACTAGTCTACATCATAGTATTCAGGTCCTGATGCTATCTTGATGATATCCATCACCCATCCAATTCCAAACAATCCAGAGGTTAACGCATACACGACAGCCATCCCCCATTTGCCTTCATAAATCTTATGCCCAAACACAGTAAAAATACAGAGTAGCAAGGAAATCCATTTATTCTTTCGTGATTTCGTATAGGTTATCCATTCATCTGCGCCATATGCTCTATCATCATAATCGTCAGCCCTGTCGTTTCTAATAGTATCATAATGACTAAAATCGCTGCTCCCATTACTAGGCTGACCATCGTAATTCTTGTTCTCTGCAGTAGATTTTGTTTCATATTCATCCATCCTTGTTCCACAAGATGAACAAAACATATCCTCTATTTGCGCCGACTGCCCGCAATTAGGGCAGTATTTCACACTTCTTTCATTATCTGGTCGGTATTGGTATTGGCTCAAAACTATCTCCATAATTATTTGAAATATCAAGTTAAAGTATAGCACAGTACTGCGCTACTCACAAAACCTGAAAGAGTTTCTTGCAGCCATATTAAACCAATTAAACATTTTTGCTGTATTCTATTACCCCACAAAACATACAAGGCTTCCATTGTCACTGCTGCGCTGTAGTTTCGCCTTCAAATTCTCTTTTGCTAAAGCCGTTGATGATGCGGTTGAGAGCCGCCCTTACTGCTGTTGCTAGAGGAGGCGATATTAACGGCTTCTACATTGTCCACTCCCTGATCGTTCTAACCTTGCCTATCATGATAAAGGCTAGTATGTCGTAATCTCTTAGCAACTGTAGGCCGTCAACCAGCACGTCGCTGGCTGATGGCAAATAAGGCAGGCATTGGAGGTATTTTCCGTTTTTTTCATCACTGCCCAGCTTGCTTCGCCACTCTTTCAATTCACTGGGATGTCGATTCCCCATGTCTTCCGCTTCTGGCTCGACAAAACCAGGAGGGAGGCAAAAAATAAGAGAGCGGGCAATAGTAAAATAGTATCATCTTGCCTGTCCAACGTTGCGTTTTCAGTATACAAAGCTCTACCTGCGTAGGTCTTTTTTTGTACGTTAGCATCAAGCCATTCGAACCTGCTCCTCAAGCTGCACATCCAACAAATTATTCGATTAAGCACCTTGTCCATTCAGGCTTTCTTTCTCTTCATCCAAGATTGACAAATAAATATTTAACGAGTGAAGATAATGTACAGGGTACCTGCTTTGGCTTGGCACAGCCAAGTTTGTATCAAATGATGTAAAAGGGATTGACTTTCTCAATCCAGATTGCGCACCTTGCCAGTGCTTTTTAAGCTCGCTATAGCCAAGAAGCATTATTTTATCGTATAAAGTGAAGCTTACAATGAGAAATGACAAGCCTCCTTGTTGGGAAAACTTGCCCATAAACTCTATCTGGTGCGCTTTAATGTTTGAGATCGGCAAATATGGCTTGGATGTCTCTTTTGCATCAAAACAAATTGGGATGCCTTGAACATTGCCCATATAATCTACTGTGCTTTTTGCATCAAAATATGCAAGGGTGATAACACCTTTTTCTTTTCCAAGCTTAACAGGCTTAATCGATGTTGGCAGTTTTTGTACAACTGCCAGGTCATCATCCATATAATTTGTGTTCGTCAGATTTATACTCTGCTCAAACAAACTGCCTCGCAAGCCACGTGTCGAATAATATCCCATTTTTTCGCACCTATCAAAATATCAAAAGCCCGCAGCCATGCTTGCGGGCTTTTGATATTACTAATTCAACCTAGAGCTTACCGCTTGAATTGAGCACATTGCGCATTTTATGCGCCACAAGACTCGTGATTTGGTCTCTCGCGGCAGCTAAATATTTTCTTGGGTCAAAATCTTGGGGATTTTCAACAAGGTATTTTCTCACTGCGCCTGTTGCCACAATCCTGATATCGGTGTCAATATTAATTTTTAACACACCCATTCCTGCAGCTTGCCGCAACATCTGCTCTGGAACTCCACTCGCCCCCGGCAAGTCGCCTCCGAACTGGTTGCATATGGCAACATGCTCGAGTGGGACACTGGAAGCGCCATGGAGCACAATTGCGAAACCAGGTAACAGTTTCGTGATCTTTTCCAAACGCTCAAAATCCAAACTTGGCTCTCCCTTGAACTTGTAAGCTCCGTGGCTAGTGCCAATTGCTATAGCTAGAGAGTCTACACCAGTTCTATCGACAAACTCGGCAGCTTGGTCTGGATCTGTCAAATGAGCATTGCTTTCGCTAATATTGACATTATCTTCAATGCCAGCAAGTGTGCCCAGTTCTCCTTCGACAACTACACCCTTTGAGTGGGCATAGTCAACAACCTGTTTGGTTGTCGCAATATTTTCCTCAAAAGGCAAACTGCTGCCATCGAACATAACTGAAGAAAAACCATCATCCACACATAACTTGCAGATGTCAAAGCTCTCCCCGTGGTCGAGATGAAGGACAATATCAAGACCAGAATCGATAATAGCAGCTTCAACAAGCTTCATCAAATATGCAGGTTTTGCATACTCCCGCGCCCCTTTTGAAACTTGCAGGATCAACGGAGAATTCTCTTGCTTTGCAGCATCAACAATGCCTTGGATAATCTCCATATTGTTAACATTGAATGCTCCGATAGCGTATTTGCCATCGTATGCTTTCTTGAAAAGTTCAGTGCTTGAAATGATTGCCATTCGTTGGCTGCTCCTTTTTGCTGGTAATTACCCTTTGGCTTTTTTAGCGAGTGAGCTTTATCTGGGCCAGCATTTACAGATTGGTATTTGAAGAATTGTCTTTTAAATTGCGGTTCTTTCTTCCAAAAACCCTCTGAGCTTCAGCAATATCATCCCTTATTTTACCCATTTCGCTATCAAGAGCCATCGCTCCTTCTGCTGCCCGCTACAGGCGGCTGCGGATTTGGGGAGGTACTTCATTGCGGTATTTGTAGTTCAATGAATGCTCAATGCTCGCCCAAAAATCCATAGCCAAGGTGCGAAGCTGGATCTCGCATAATACCATAGACAAACCATCTACAGTGTTGACATCGTACTCGATAATCACATGAAAAGACTTGTAACCTGATCTTTTAGGGTTGCTAAAGTAATCTTTGACTTCGACGACCCTCATACCACTACGCCTTGTTATCATTTCCCATAATAGGAATATGTCTTCCTCAAATTGTGTGACAAACCGCACACCAGCAATGTCTTTGATCTTGTATGGGATTCCATCAAGTGTGACAATGTATTTTTTTGCTTTCTCGATTATACTCTGCGGCGACTTCAATCTTGCAAAGACATAATGGATCGCGGGGAGTGCTCCTCCCTATTTTCAGATTGATCCTTGAATTGTTCAAATTTTAGCTAAGGAAGAGGTTCCAATCAATGCGCCCATACTCGCTTTGTTCTCCCCCAACAAGTTGTCTTGGATTGGTTTCCTCTTTTGAGTCGATGGGAAGCAAAGGCAAGTTTGAATCAGACGGCGTATACAAGCTCGTTTACGGTATTGGTTCCAGTTTCTTCATTTTTTGTAATATAAAAATCAACTCCGGCTTTTTGGGAAAGGGTGTTGACTTTTCCTAAAAATGCCATGAAATCTTTTTCTTCAGCAAGGTTTAAAGTGCTCTGCATGTTATCAATGTAGATCCTGTTAATATCGTAATTTCCACAAACGATTCCACACAAGAACCCGTAAAACAAGTCAGGGCTGTATATTTCGTATTCTGAAACGTCGACAAATTTGATCTGGTTGCTCACACTTAGTCTTTTTTTGGTTCCATTATCGATAAACACGATTAGACCCAATGTGTTCTCTAGTTCGTTGTTCGCATGTGAAATCAGCTTTTGCGTCTTGCCGCTGCCATTAACTCCACAAAACAAGTTTATCATTGTAACCACCCCTTTGATTTAACATCTTTTACTATAGTTGGCATTATTTTAAATACTTTGTTTCCTGCTACCTGGCTTCTCCAATTCAATCTTGCCCTCCGAGCACAACAGGCATGCCTCTGGACTGTAGTTTTTAATTTCCAGTTTTAGAGCAGAGTATACTGGCAAAGACAGTTCAGTGCCTGCTTCTCGCCGGTCAGCAATACAAGCGATTCCTACCACTTCGCATCCAAATCCCAAAATTGCATCGATACATTCGTAACTGCTTTTGCCTGTTGTTAAGATATCCTCGGTAATTAGCACTTTTGAGCCCTTTGGCACTTCGAAACCGCGCCTAAGCACCATTTGATTGTCGACTCGCTCAGTGAATATGCTCTCTTTACCCAATTGCCTTCCCATCTCATAGGATACAATAATGCCGCCAATCGCAGGCCCACAGACCAAATCGAAATCCAGGTCTTTAACTTGATCCACTACTACACCCAACACTTGTGCCGCTTTGTCCGGGAAACGAAGCAATTTCGCACATTGGACATATCCTCCAGAATGTAAACCGCTTGACAATAAGAAATGACCTTCCAATAGAGCTCCCGTTTCCTTCAAAATCCCAGCTACATCCATTTAACTTACTTCTCCTTATGAATTATATTATCCCGACAATGTCGGATAAACTCGTTAGTCCTTCCTGCTCGCAAAATAGGCGTAACCCTTCGATCATTTTTACAGGCGCGTTTGGATCCCTGAAAATAATTGAGCCGACTTGCACACACCTCGCTCCAGCCATCATAAAAGCTATAGCATCTTCGGCGCTGGATATCCCGCCCATGCCACAAACTGGAATATCGAGAGCTTTGCTTACTTGGTGGACCATACGCAGTGCGATAGGCATAATTGCCGGACCGCTTAAGCCTGCATACACATTGTCAAACACAGCCTTTTTGTTATTAACGTCAATAGCCATCGCCGAGAATGTATTCACCAAGCTTACAGCATCTGCCCCAGCTTCTTGTGCCGCAATCGCTGTGTCAACCAAATTGAAGGCGTTAGGCGTCAATTTGACCATCATTTTATGGCTTGAATTTTTTTTTGATTCTGAGACAATTTGAAAGACATCCTCTGCTTTCATCCCAAAAGCCATACCGCCACTTTTTACATTGGGGCAAGATATATTCAACTCAAGTATATCAAACTCTTGCCCTTCAAGCATCTCTAATGCGCCTATATATTGCTCCATCGTATCTCCTCCAAGGTTGACGATGAGAGCGCAACCCAATTTGCGCATGTTCGGCAAATAGTCAGTAATAAAGCCGGCGATCCCAGGATTCTGCAAACCAATCGAATTTAGGAGACCTGCTGGAGTTTCATAAACCCTGATGCCGCTATTCCCATCTTTTGCATTGAAAGTAATTCCTTTTGAAGAGACTCCGCCTAAAATTGAAGGGTCAAAGAAATCCCTGTAATCATCCCCATAACCGAAAGTGCCGCTAGCGGCAATAATCGGGTTTTTCATTTCGACACCAAGAAAGTCCAGTTTAAGCCTATCCATCAAAACACCTCTTTTGCTAAAAACACAGGACCATCTTTACAAACACGCTGCATTTTCCCATCAACTCTGACAGAGCAAGCGAAACATGCCCCGACGCCGCATCCCATCCTTTTTTCTAGTGAAACATATCCTTTGGCTCCGTCAGGTAATAGTTTGGCCACAGCTTCCATCATAGGGTCAGGACCGCATGTATAGTACTGGACAAACTCCCTGTCTACATAATCGGTAATATAGCCGCCGACATTGACAATAACTTCATCGCAGACAGCTTTAAATCTGTCAACGAGAAATGTTTCGCCAGAAAAGCCGAGGTAGGCAACTGCTTTCTTGCCAAAATTCCGCTTGAATTCCTTGATCGCATAGTACAACGGCACTACCCCTACTCCGCCGCCGATAAATGCGCTGTTTTCATCCGCAAATTCAAAGCCCCTCCCTAATGGTCCGAACATTTCCAGTGCAGGCTGCTCGCCTGTCTGGATTTCGCTGAGCATTTTAGTTCCTCTTCCCACTATCTGGTAGACAAATTCAACCTCATCCCCATTCGCGTCATGGACACTCAAAGGGCGTTTAAGAAACGGGTCCATCCCCTCCCCTGATGCTCCAAGCATGTAAAATTGGCCAGGCTTCGGGTTTCCAGAATCTTTCACCAAAAGCCTAAACACTGAACTTGCAATTTGTTCATGCTCCAAGACTAAAGCCATCTTGATATATCCTCTTTCATTTCTATTACTCCCTTAAGCGCTTCAGCTTCAAATCCTTTGTCTATACCGGATTTGAGATGGCGCGCAATAATGCCTCTTGACGAATTGACAACTCCACAAATGCCGTCTTTGAATACCTCTGCCAAATCCTCCCCAGTTCCTCCTTGGGCTCCATAACCTGGGATGAGGAAAAAGGAATTCTTCATCATTTCCTTTACATTGTAAAAATCCTTCGGGTAAGTGAGCCCTATAACAGCGCCCAATGCAGAAAAACCATTTGCCCCAATAAATTTCTCCCCCCACTCGCTTGTGATCCGCGCTACCCGCTCATAAACAAGCTCCCCTGTTGCCAGCTCCAAATCTTGGATATCTGCAGAAGAGGCATTGCTGGTTTTTATCAACAAGAAGAGCACTTTGCCTTCATTCAAATATTTTTCAAATGGCTCCAAGGTGTCATAGCCCATATATGGGCTTATGGTGATGCAGTCTGACTCGAAGTCGCCAGAAAAATGCGCATTTGCATATTGCTGGGCAGTCTGTGCGATATCAGACCGCTTTACATCTGATATGACAATTTCGCCAGCTTCGCGTATATATGCTAAAGTGTCTGAAAATGCCTTCATCCCTTGCAACCCTAACGCCTCGTAATATGCGGATTGCACTTTATAGCAAGCTACTTGGCTTGCTGTCGCATCAATAATTGCTTTGTTAAACTCAAATATTTTCTCTGCAATCGGGGCATCTTTATCTTTGATATAACTTGGCAGATAATCATAACTAGTGTCCAATCCGACACACACCCCATAATTCCGCACTGCGCGCTCATACAATATGTCTATTATCATATTTAAGAACTCCTTCCACAAAAGCCATTACAATTTGTCCATGCAATTGCCAGCCGTTAAAAGGCGTATTTCTGCTTTTCGAAACGAAAGTTGAAGAGTCTACAATCCATTCTTTATTTAAGTCACAAATAGCCAGATCCGCTATATAGCCTTCCTGGACTAGGCCAGTATTTGAAAGGCCAAGCAACTTTGCAGGGGTGAAAGACGACATTCTGCTATACTGTTCCAATGGGATACCATTCTCGCAAAAAGCTTTCCAATACATCCCAAATGCAGTCTCAAAACCATTGATCCCGCTCACTCCTGCATCTTTATCTTCTTGTGTGTGTGGCGCATGGTCTGTCGCCAAAACATCTATGTAACCACCCTTTATTGCATTGATGACACTGTCCATGTCAGCTTTGCTTCCTATCGGTGGATTGACGGCATAATCCATACCATAAGACCCTACATGGTGCGGGGCTGCCTCAACAGTGAAAACCAAGCCAGCGTCTTTTGCCGCCTTGACCAGCGCAATTGAGCTCTCAAGGCTGACATGGCATATATGGTAGTTGCCCTTGGTTTCAGCCAGTAAACCAAGATCCCTTTTGATTATTTCCGCCTCCGGCTCACAATGGGCACACAAAAGAAATGAACGCTTATAGGACTCCTCTAGAGCGTGCGCCATAAACGAGCTGCTGTTAATATTCAGCCCATCATTTGAAAAAACCTTTGTTTCCGGAAGCAGGGCATCAAGGTCAACTTGCTCTTTGTCTTGGAGCCCCATGCCGATCGCCCCGACTTGAATATATTTAGCCAAGCCGAGGCTGTTGGCATCATTGTTGTTGATAGCAGCCAACCTCGCATTGTCGACAACTGGCGATGTGTTCGCCATGCCGCATACAGTTGTGAACCCGCCTTTCAAGGCCGCAGACAAGCCGGTTTGGAATGTCTCTTTATGTGTTTGGCCTGGTGTCCGCAAATGCGCATGGATATCAATAAACCCAGGCAAGATACACAAACCTTCAAGATCACAAATTGTGTCTTTTTCTAATGGCGTTATATTTGAAGCAACTTGGCTTATAAGGCCGCCTTGGATTGCCACATCAGCTTTCGTCGAGACAAAAGCGTCAGCTATCAAGGCGTTCTTAAGGATAATCCTCTCCATATCCCAATCTCACAAACTTGTTATGCTTCCACAGAATTCGCAGCTATACGTGCCTTTCTCCTTGTCTGCCAAGTTGAAAGATACAATATCTATTTTTTCTGTTGCGCACACGCACCTTGGGTTTTTGCATTCCAAAATCCCGTCAACCTTTGCTGGAAGCTGCAACTTTTCTTTCTTTATATTTTTTGAGTCAACGATATAGTTGATTGTCACTCCTGGGTCGATTAGACCCAAAACTGTCAAGTCGATTTTTTCAAGCGTCTCAACCTTTATCAAGTCTTTCTTACCCATTTTGACGCTTGTGACATTCCGTAGCAACACCGCGACGCAATCAAGCTTGTCCAATCCGAGTTGAGAGAAGATTTTGTATCCTTTCCCCTCGCATATGTGGTCAATCACTATCCCGTCCTTAATTTCCGCAACTTTTATCATATTGATTTGCCCTCGCTTGCTTCGTTCCACTCAAAGAGTTTCAATATCAAGGCCATCCGCACATACATGCCCAACTCTGCTTGGAGAAAATAAGCGCTTCTAGGATCAGAATCAACTTCAGTAGACAATTCGTTTGTCCTTGGCAAAGGATGCATGACAGCCATATCTTTCTTTGCCATTGCCATTTTCCTCTCATCCAGTATAAAAAAGTCTTTTAAACGCAGATACTCTTCTTCGCTCACAAACCTCTCTTTTTGCACTCTCGTCATATAGAGAATGTCAAGCTGGTTAATGGATCCCTCCAAACTTACAGAGTGGGAGACTTGGCTACCGTTTTGGGCACCTGCAATCAAGTGCTCGGGAAACATCAATTCAGAAGGGGATATGAACACGAAACGGTTTCCTTCATACCTTGACAAGGCTTCAAAAAGCGAATGCACAGTCCTGCCAAACTTGAGATCGCCGCAAAAACCAAAAACCAAGTTTGAAAACCGGTTCTTCAAATGCTTGATTGTCATCATATCAGCTAAGGTTTGGGTTGGATGGTGGTGAACACCATCACCTGCGTTGATAACAGGCACAGTAGAATTCTTGGCCATCAGCAGCGGAGCGCCTTCCCTTGGACTCCTAGTCACTATGATATCTGCATATGAGGCGATCATCCTTGCAGTGTCAGCAAGCGACTCGCCTTTTTGCGCAGAAGTGGTTGAGGGGTCAGAGAATCCAATGACGCCTCCTCCTAGCCTTAGCATAGCGGCGTCAAAAGAAAACTTGGTTCGGGTTGAAGGCTCAAAAAAAAGGCTAGCCATTATTTTTCCCTTGCACGCCTCTATAAAATCCATTTTGTTATTCATGATTATTTCAGCAAGTGCGAACAAACTGTCAAGCTCATCAAGCGAGAAGTCGGTTGGCTGAATCAAATGTCTCATAAACCAAACCTTCCCCCTTTCATTTTCTTGATTGTAGCAAATTGCACTTTGCAAGTCAATAAATGAGCCTTTTCAGGACATATCAAAAACATGAATGGCACACCTAAATACACAATGCGCATGGATGTTTTTTTCAATTTAATCGAAGAAGAATGGATCGAAGAGCCACTTCAAATCACTGACCCCCACCTCAGGTGGGGGTTTGATGTTGGCCCCTCCAGGGCGATATTGCTGGCTTCGCCTAAATGCGGGTTTCACGAGCATATGATGCTGACAGCCTATTTAAGAGGCTTTACTGGATTCCGTCCTCCAGCTTGCCGTTCTCTGCCAGTTGTTTGATGTGCTCGCTTATTGTAGACTCGTTAACATTTCCAACAGTCGATACATAGTATCCCCTTGCCCAAAAGTTTCTGCGCCCTTGTGTCTTGTGCTGTGGGTGCCTGTCGAATATCACCAGCGCACTCTTGCCTTTAAGATACCCCATGAATTCACAGCCGCTATCTTGGGCGGAACGCTTGCATACATGTGGACATGGCCTTTGCCTATTGCGCCTTCGATCAATGTGGCGCCTTTCATTCCACAGAGCGTTCTAAGAATCTCGCGCAATGGTTTTTTTACCTCTCCGTATATGGCTTTGCGCCTGTGCTTCAGCATAAAAACTATGTGGTATGTGCAATTATATCGCGTATGTTAGATTAGAGCCGTTCATAAAACCTCCTGTTTTGCTTTGCATGGCTTGTGGAACCATAGTCATTTTAACATGGAGATTTTTGATACTTTGAGCAACGTCATATCTTACCCTATTCTCCCCATCTCCGGTGGGGGTTTTAAGTCTATCCAATAATTGCTTAAACTATGTTTTTTCAGCTCTTATTCTAATCTTCATTGGCACGATTTCCAATGCAAGCGCCCATGGGGCAATTGCCAGCAGATTAGGCAAAGAGCCATATATGCTTAGGTATGCAATTCATGGTGCTTTAGCGACCAAGCAATCGCTCTTCAATACAAATCCGAATATCTGAAATGCGGCAGACATACCTGGCATTACTAGAAAATATGCTCTTGTGCTTATATTGTTTATTTCATTATTGGCGTTATTTGGCTCATTTTCACAATACCGCTATCTGCGAAAAACTACATTGCCTTTTCCATCATATAGGCGCATTCCAGGATGCATCACTAAACCGCCAACATCTCCACACACAGCAACCAGCCTTTCAAGGATATCGTTCTCGGTTTTGCCATTTTGGAATTCATATGAGCAAATTGCTGTACAGTTGAACATATTGATCAAGTCTAGAATATTATTATCGCCAGAACAAGGCTGCGCTTTGCCTAGCCAATCATTAAGCCCACTTATTTTCTCATAAGCAAATATATTATTACAAGCAACTTTAGCCTGGATCCAACTTCCTCCATATAAAGCAATGCGGCAACTATCATCAAATCCAAGTGCAATTGAAGCAACAATGCTTTCAGCAAGATCGTCAAATTGCTTGATAACTGCGTCTATGATAGTATTTTCGTTGTCTGCACGGGCATATATCGTAGCTTCACTGATAACTCCCACTTTTTTCTCCTTCACGAAAAAAGAAACAATTGGCATTTCTATTTTTTACTAAAATTTACCTAAACAAGACTGTCTTAATTTCAATCTAGCACAACTTGTTTTGGGCTGCAACAAGTTTCTTTCCATTGTCAAAACAAAATAAAAAAGAGCCTCTTCATAGAGACTCTAATCGCTATGTTACAATGCGCCAATGTCTATCCACATTGCTGGATAGACCAAATTAGTATTGGTGATCGCGTCTGTGGTTACGGTGCCGCTATCAATCGCGCCAGCTTCGCCTGTTCCAACTGGGGTTCGCAGCCACAGATTGCTTGTTGCAGCACCTGTCAACAATCCAAACGCACTCTGGGCAAGCGCTGGGCTTGTTTGGGTGTTTGCAGGGTTTCCGTATTCATAGTCTAATGAACAGAAATCAGCTGCTTCGCCGTAACTAAGTGCAAATGCGATGTTGTTTCCAGTTGCTCCTGCAGTGCCCCTGGGTAGGCTAAATCCGCTTAAATCGGTTGCTGTGGCAGGATACTTTCCCTTTTCTCTCAGTGCATTGTTTGACAAGGCAGCTGCCCTCAGCTCTGGTGATACAAAGGCTGTGTACCAATTGTTTATCGCATCCTGCACATTCGCAAATGTAGTGCCTGACAAATCGATTGGTTCTGAGCGGATTATTAGTGCCCGGTTCATGTCATCAGTAAGCTCGGCGATTTGAATCCAATTTGAAGTATCACCAGTAGCTGCTGGAAGCAAGGTGTCAACAGCAGGACTAATTAGGTCACGCGCCCTAATTCGATCACTTGCCTGGTTTATGTAAGCACTCATTGTCGCTGACAATTTGCCAAGCAAGAACATTTGGTTGAGTGATATTGTTGACACCATATCCTTTACACTCTCGTTGACTGTGAGCAACGTTTCAATGTCAGGCGCAATAGGCGTGTTTCCTTGAGGTACTCCAATGCCCAAAACATACTGCAGTTTTTCACCTTCAGCATTAAGAATATGGCTTAAAGCAACCTCTTCCATAGCAATAGAAGAAAAAATTTGGATCAAAGAATCTTCAACTGTTAGATCAGGAGTCGGTGGAAATGTTGGTAATGACATATGTTTTCTCCAAAAAAAGTATTTGAGATCTAATCTCCATGGCAATACATAATATTGCTTTGCGGGATTAATGACAAAAGTTATTTTCAGCATATAACTTATACTTCAGCAACATATGCCATGTTAATTATTGTAATTGAGATGAGCTTCTTGCTAGAATATGCTTTTTACAATAATTTTCTTAAAGGATTGCCGTTCATTGCTGCCGTTTCATGGCATTGTAAAAATAGCCCTGTCGTGAATTGCAGCCAAATTCGTAAACATTTATGCAAAATTCTTTTTTTAAATAAAGGCAATATTGTAGAATATTACACATGTTTTTTTGTCTTTATGCATTGGCATTCGGCGCATCCAAGAGGAAATCTCCGGTGCTCAACCGGAGATTTCCCGTTCAAATACGATTTTAGCCGCAGTAGATATTGATGGCGTCTCGAAGGAAAACAGCCAACCCAAGGGCTATTTTGTCATAGTGCTCAGAGAACCGCTCATCATCTACATACATTTGAGCCAATCCTTTATGGGCTTCCTTGCTATAGTTGTCCCAGAAGAAACACAACCACTCTTTATGCATGCCACAAGCCTGTTGGGCAAGCTCGCTTGAAGGATCGCCTTGCTCAAAAGCTTGCTTGAGGGTTGCGTCCAACCTCGCCGAAAGCTCTTCGACCTGGGCGTAGCGCTCTTCACTCATGCCCATAAGCCTAGCATTGGAGTTATCCACTGCCTCTTGACCGTATTTTTCCCTTATCTCTTTGCCATATTGCCGCTCATTTTCATCGACCAGCTTTTGTTTGAATCCTTCGAACTTCTCTTTATCGCTCATTTTAATCTCACCTTTCAATACCGATATAGTCTTTTGAACATTTTCGATTAATAAATCCAGCTGTTCTCTTTTTTCCAGCAGTTTAGCCAGATGGTTTTTTAGTGCAAGTTCACCGTCAAAGTCTTTGGAGGAAATGATATTCCTTATATCAACCAAACTGACACCAAGCTCGCGATAAAACAGGATTTGCTGGAGCTTGTCAACCTCAGCTGCCCCATATATGCGGTAGCCACTGCTATTCACCCGATTTGGCGACAGCAAGCCTACTTGGTCGTAATATCGCAGGGTGCGGCTGCTTACCCCCGCTAAATTAGCTAATTTGGTTACAGTATATTCCATAACAACAATCCCCCCAAAAGCATTATAGACATTTACGTTACGTCAAGGTCAATAAAAACAGGAGTAAATAATCAAAAAAACAGACAACAAAGAAATTCAGCGTCTGTGTTAATAGTCATATGTGAAATTTTTCACTATATTTTGGTCTTTGACATCTAAGACCTATAAGAAACTCATTGAACAGGCGGATGGCTCCACAAGGGTCTACGGCTTTAAGCAGGCATTTATGATAAGAAGACAATCATTAACCGACTAGCAGGATTTTTTAGCCAACAATAATTAGCAGAAAAGCGTATTGCTCAAAAGGCTTTTCTGCTGTTGTTTTATAAGTAATTAAAATCACGTTATATAGTGTTTGACCACTAGCTGTATAAATACTAGCTGAATAATAACATTCCCATTTTGGGTATTTTGCAAATAATGCTATAAAATCGGATGGCTATGCATCATCCTGAAATGGGGTCAAATCATAAAATCTGATTTATATCTCCAGCATTGCAACTATTGAGGTTGCCATTCTAAAAAATAAAGGGTTTTTCGTATAAGAACAAAACAAGCCTTTACCAAATAGGCAAAGTTTTTTGCTTTAGAATGATATTTCAATCTTGTGGCTATGATCTATTTGGAAAAGATCGGTTAGCGTGATTTTCCCGTATGCCCAACCAGTGTGCCGTGTAACCAACGATCGATCAATAGCTTACTGCCTTATTAGATGCGGGCTGAAGCAGAGGGCAAACTCCCGAGTGCTTGAGCCCGCATCACATTTTGGCTGTTGTAGACGAATCATTAACACATCCCATTTTTCAGCCGACACTCCTTAGCAACTACTCAATAAATATAAACGATTAAATAGCAGTTCATTGCAACAAGCCATGAAAGACACCACTAAATGGATATTCTCCTCAACTAGTTGGTTATGTTATGTAACTCGTTCTTTTATGTTTCAGCATTTAACTAGTCTGTTGCAATTGCATGTTTGTGGTGAGCAGCAGCCATTTCTGCATCTACTGTTGGTCGGTGGGCAAACAGGCGCTGGGCACCATATTGGAAAAATCGGGAAGACCTGCCAACATTGGTTTGGCAAGTTATTCCATGGAGGTTTCGGTTGGACTGGGAGCGTGGGTGGCGGGCATGGAGCTGGCGAGCATGATTTGGGAGGGCTTGGCCGTTTTGGCGGCTTCGGTTTCGGAGGGCATGGAGGTCCAATAGGTCCTGTTGAGCATGGTGGCGGTTGGGGTTTTGGCGGGCATGGCGGTCCTATGGGCCCCGTTGGGCATGGCGGCGGCTTTGGCGGGCATGGCGGTCCTATGGGCCCCGTTGGGCATGGCGGCGGCTTTGGCGGGCGTGGCGGTCCTATGGGGCCCGTTGGGCACGGTGGCGGTTTTGGCGGCTTAGGTGGTTTCGGCGGCTTTGGTTTTGGTGGAGGCAACTCCCCTGTGCATGGCCAAAAATCGGAGGCCATCCTAAGTTTGTTCTTTAGTGTGATTTGCAGATCAAGAATCCGGTCGATCATCGTAATAACACTGTTGTTCACTTCAACGATTTCGCTGAGATCTGGATCTGGCATGTTAAGTACATATTGTATTTTATCGCCTTCCGCATTGATAATGTTGCTGAGAGCAGCCTCTTCCATTGCAATCGACTCTACAATAGATAAAATTGCTTGCTCTAAAGTCAGGTTTTCTAGCTTTGGGAATTCAGGCAAAGACATATGTATGTACTCCCTCGCATGCTATGTAGTTGGCTACTCATATAATATATAGTAAGTGATATTATGTGCAGTTGGGAGGATATGTTTTTTCGCTTCTTGCTTGGCAGTTGACTCTGTTTCCAAGAATTGAGGTTTTATTGTCTGTATAATGGGTCTAAAACCCTCGCCTTCCAGGCGAAACCTTTAGGTCAACTTGCAAGATGAATTGTTTTCAGCCGATTTAGTAATACTAAATCGAAGAGGTGAAAACAATTGGAGAACTACAGAAAGTCGGCGCATTGCACATACGATATAAAATACCACTTGGTATGGAT
>WRIE01000059.1 GCA_009782875.1 Eubacteriaceae bacterium
ATCACAGAAAAAGTCCAGCTATATGATGGCATCGAGAGGATAAATGACAACTCATACATTTTTCCAAAGGCTACGAAAGCCGCTTAATATCGAGTGGAAAATCTTTTCGTCATCGAGTATAATTATTCAACAACGCAATTTAGGCATGAAGCTAAAGGAGATCTCCGAAGTGTTTCCAGTCTCGGTAAGCGAGGCGCCATCAATCTTCAGGCCATGTGGGCAAACAGGCTCAATAGGCTCCAAGAAAAAAGAACAAAGCGGCCCAGGCCCCTATTTCAACGAAGAGAGGCTTGGGAGGCTAAGGGATGAGCTGGAAAAAACCTGGTACCCGCACAAGCGGAGGGCATACAGGACGCTGGGCATGAACCGGAAGAAAATCACGCCAATCCCCGCAGAAGCCTCCCTTGGCAAAAACGCGGAAGAGCGAGTTGGGTGGGCGAAATCCATGAAGGGCCTCCATGTGCCCGACATATGGTTTTTGGGCGAGGCGGGCTTCAAAACCAATATTATGCGCACTCTCTACTGGTTGGCTTTCGGAGGGGAAAGGCACACGTGCGGGATCCCTGGCCCAAGGCACGGCAAAGGCACACAATTTCCGGCGCTATCAATTTCGGGACATTCGGGACAGTCCCGATAGTATTCGAGGGGGCGATGAATGGCCACATTTTCCTTGCATATGTCAAAGAGATCCTGGCTCCAGCCCTCAAACCAGGCGATATCGTGGCCATGGGCAGCCTGTCATCCCGCTAGGGCGCAGGAGTGGAAGCCATAAAGGCGGCAGAAGCCACATTATTAATAGAGATGATGTGGAGTGAAATTAAGGCCTTTGTGGGAAAAGCGCTGCCAGAATCGGTAGAGACGCTTTTATAGGCAATCGCTGACGCATACCGCACTGTCACAACCAGCGATATCAATGGTGGGATTAACCATTGCGTTTATTATTTATCATTATGAGGTTAGCTATATATAAGACAACAAATTTGCTTTTGTTTAACCAGGCTGTATATCGCAGACAGCTCTTGCAGGCTCTTGCCTGAGTACTGGCTCATCCGCACAAAAGGCTGCATAAAATGTCCCTCTTTAGGTGCATACTATCAATTACTTCTTGCGCACATCCGTGCAGAGGCAAGCCCTCATCATTGACAAATTCGTCTTCGAGCCAGCCCATAAGCGCTGTCGAGATTGCAATGCAGTCAAATTACATCCCAATTCCCCAGGCTCAGCAATAAATAAAAAAAGGCTCAGCCATCCAAATCCAGCTGTGCCCGTTTAACGCTCGCTCGTTTATTCTATTATGCTACTTGTTTGTCTGGAGAAGTTGCCTTGGGCATGCCCTTTTCATAAGATGCCATTGGTATAGCGCCCACGAAGCATGGGGCATCATCCCATTCTCCCATCGGTCCTTTTGCTGCCGTTACCCTTCTAAACAAGTTGGATATTGCGACAAGCAATTCATTTGCTACAAATCTTTCTTCCATTATTATGTCTCCTGCCTTTTTATGCAATTTGTTTTGGATGTGCCTTATGCCGCTTTGGGCAATTTGGCTCTGTGTTTTGGAGGTGTCCATTCTGTTTCGCCACTTGGTTCTACCGGCACTTGCCCTATGAAGCATGGTGCTTCATCCCATTCTGCCATAGCGGGAATGAACTTGCCTTTCGCCTCTACAACCTGGCGGAATATATCTGCAATAGCATTAATAAAATTTGAAAATGAGAATATTTCTTCCATTTAATTTCTCCATTGGCAATTCGTATCAAACCTGTAAGCTTCTTAAACGCTTGTGTCGTGCATTAATTGTATTGAAGAGCATGCAATTAAAATATCAACGCAATGTATGGGTTTCGTAAATTGTATGTAAAGTTTTAACCGGTATGATTTACCAGAAAGAAAAGCTGCTCGAAGCGCATAATTGTGAATGCTTTGGCAACATGTGTAGATTAATACAAATGGACAGGAAAATATCTTGATTAAATCCAGTGTATCGTTTATAGTTAAAACGAATATAACAATACACTAAAATAGCTATTTCAAAGCAAAAAACGCAGCAGAGGTCACAACATGGACATTATTTACATTATTGATCTTATAAGAGCAAATATTTTTTATGCTATTTTGGCATTATTTACCTTTATATCATTAATCATTTCCATAATTTCATTGCTTGCCCTCCAAAAGGCAAAAAAACAAGGAATTGAGGCTGCCCTCGCCCCCAGCAACGCAGTCACTAAACTCCGCTACGAGTCGCTGCAACAACATTTTAAAACTGTCGAAGCACTGGATTTTACAAGCAAGAGAATGCCAGAGCCCTCTGCAGGGGCAATGGCTGAAGCCAGCCAAAGAACCCAAGAAAACTATAGAAACCTCTTTGATGTCTTTGCCAAGACAAAGCATTTGCTTGACAGCGACATTTCCCAAACCTTGTCAGAAGCATTTGAGGAAATCGACACTTTGGCCGCTGAACTCACTATGTCGATAATCTTTAACAACCAAGACCGCGATGAAGCGCTGGAGCTTACCCAGGAGCGGATTAAAAAAATGCTGCTTTTGGAGATACAGTTTTGCCAGAAATACACTCAGCAGATTGAAAACTTAGCCGAAGCATTAACAACATAAATAAATCCTGGCAGCACGAAAAAGATGCTGACCAAAAGCATAATCGCATATTTTTTGTCTTAGTAAGCCTTGGTCTCTCCAACTTGGGCTTCTTTACTGCATTCAAGAGACAAGCCATAAGACAGGCTGCCAATCACACAACCGGGTCCAATGCGCACAACTCTTCCTTCAACTCTTTCTGCCACCACCCACTCCAAGTCAATCTCGTCTGCGACAATCTCGCCGACTTCCAATAAGAAACCTATGTACTTGCTTTGAGGGCTCTCGTCAAAAGCCTCTATTGTGCCAGACAACATATCGTGCCTGCTGATGGCTTTGACACGCTTGGCTTTGATGGCAGGGAATTTCGACATTCCCTCATTCTCAAAATAGAAATTCTTTGCAGTTGCATTCCCTGCAAAGTCTACAATACCCCTGCCAATAAAATCTTCAACATCAACAGTCCCCAACACTTCCAGTATTCCGTTCATCTCAAATGACTCGGTTTGGAAATCCCCTCCAACTAAGAGAGCGCCCACCGTTTTGGTCTTGCCTTCCACTTTTAAGTTTCCAAGCACGTTGCAGGTGCCTGAAGACTCAAGTATAGAGCACTCCACTCCTCCATCGACTACAGCTTCACCGTTGCTTGAGAACAAACCGTAGACTCCCCCACGAACCTTTGAAACACCGTGGACTATTAAATTGCCCATATGGACACCTCGGTTAACCTCTAGAATATTTCACTAAATACAATGGCACATTTTCATTATAATAGATAACTAGAGGATTGAGGCAATTTTTCTTGGATATAGTTATAGATGCAAAAAAAATCAGAGAAAGAAAAAGTATATGTAGAATGCGCACAGGCAATTTCTATGCCCATAAGCGCATTATTTAGTTATCTATCTATATATATCGCTAGCTAGATAGCCTGCGGCGAGTTGCCGCCCTGAACCATGTTTGGCTGGCTGCCAATTGCCTGCGGGGAGCTGCCGCCCTGGACCACATTTGGCTGGCTGCAAATAGCCTGCGGGGAGCTGCCGCCCTGGACCATCTTTGGCTGGCTTTCAATAGCCTGCTGGGAGCTGCCGCCCTGGACCACACTTGGCTGGTTGCCAATCGCCTGCTGGGAGCTGCCGCCCTGGATTATGTTTGGCTGGCTGCCAATTGCCTGCTGGGAGCTGCCGCCCTGGACCACACTTGGCTGGCTGCCAATTGCCTGCGGGGAGCTGGCGCCCTGGATTATGTTTGGCTGGCTTTCAATTGCCTGCTGGGAGCTGCCGCCCTGGACTATCTTTTGCTTGCTGCCAATTGCCTGCTGGGAGCTGCCGCCCTGGACCATATTTGGCTTGTTTACAATAGCCAGCGGCGAGCTGCCGCCCTGGACTATGTTTGGCTGGCTTTCAATAGCCTGCTGGGAGCTGCCGCCTTGGACCACATTTGGCTGGGTTTCAATAGCCAGTGGTGAGCTGCCGCCTCGGGCCACACTTGGCTGGCTGCCATGCTGGGAGCTGCCGCCCTGGACCACATTTGGCTGGCTTTCAATAGCCTGCGGGGAGCTGCCGCCTTGGACCACATTTGGCTGGCTTTCAATAGCCAGTGGCGAGCTGCCGCCCTGGACCACATTTGGCTGGCTGCCAGTTGCCTGCGGGGAGCTGGCGCCCTGGACCATATTTGGATTGTTTACAATTAACCTTGACTCTGTTGGGTATTCGAGGATTCCCTTATGCACCCAAACAGCCGGATAAGTAAGCCCTAATTCCCGTGTATTAGCAGAGTGTATCACTTGCTGAAACACTAAACCAACATTGCTCATCGAACAAGCCATGTCTGGTCGCAGCCCTGGCGATCGCAACCACATTTCGTTCTTGTAGCTCGCCGTGTTTCCGGTTATTTGCAGTTTGGCGAAATTAACTTCCGCTGGCAAAGGGCTTGTTGCACTGATGCCCCCTGCCCACATGTAACTTCGCGAAATGAAGTTTACCGCTTCGCCGTAGCTTAATGCAAAAGCTACATCCTGGCCTTGCGGGTCAAATATCCCATCAGGGTAGCTAAACCCGTCATTGGAGCCGGAGCCAGATTCCGCTGTGCCGCTCCCGAGCTGGGCAACCGCATTATTTCTTACTGTGAACGCACGAATCCTTGCGATTTCGCTTAAATTCTCGGAGGCTCCCTGAGCGGTGCGCATAAACCAATTGTTTATATCCGTGCAAACTTTAGATCGTTGCTTTGTAGAGCTTCCAGGATACGAATTGGTCGCCCCATATGGCCCAGACTGCCACGCCACTTCATTATCATGGCCTGCTCCTTGATAAATATTGATATAGCGGGCGCGAACCATTAGGATGAAATCGCCATAAGTAGCTATTGGTATCCAATCCCCATCGCCGGTGCGGGAATCATCAACTATGGGAATAGTGTCAGTAACTTCCAAACCAGGCGGCCGCGGCTCTCCCGGACCAACGATCTCGGACTCTTCGCTATTATCGCCTCCCCCGCTTGTCATGGTTTTATATGCGCTCATGGCCGAAGACAATTTGCCTAAAAGGAACATCTGGCTCATGGAGACAGTTGACACCATTTCCTTGACACTCTCATTTGTTTCAATTATTTCACTGAAAGTCGGATTGGGGGCTAGAGGCGCTTGGTCTGGTATCGTCCCTAAAACGTATTGCAATTTCTCCCCTTCAGCATTAAGGATATGGCTCAATGCGAGCTCTTCAACCGCGATTGAAGAAATAATCTGGACAATAGCGTCTTCTACTGTCAAATCTGTGCTATCTAAAAATTCTGGCATTGACATTTTTTCATCGCCCCTTGTAATTATTTGAAGAACTACTCTTCTCCCTTCTAGAATATGGCGAATAAGGCAGAAAAGTTAAGGAAAATATCATTATAAGTAAAGATGCATCCCTTTTCGGCTTTTTTTAAGTGTTTTTCATGAAACCTATCTATTTGAATCCAAATTTGGCGAATGCCGCCCTATTGTAGCTACGATAGCCGTCAAAAGGCCGCACTTGGCAATTTAGCCATTTTTGCCGGTCAAGGCATTGGTTATCGGCAGGAATTAGTTACACTGAAACCTTTTGTTGACAATCATATCCGTCTCTGGTAGACTCGATTATATTAGAAGGCTGCAAAACCATTTTTAATATGGAGAAAATAAATATGCCGGAAGAAACCAAACAAAAAGATGGCTCTTACAGGCAGCCCAAGCCTGGGAATAAAATTGCATATCCAGAGGCGGTTGGGTACGTCCAAAACCAGCTGGAGCGCTATTTGCGCTCAAGGGCCATTGATACTAGCAGGCATTTTACTTGTATCAATCCAATCCACGAAGACCACGTCGGGAGCATGTCCTTGGACATAGCTAGGCAAAAAGCTAATTGCCCGGTATGCAATGCCGACTATGGGATAATTGACATCATCGCTATCGAATATGGACTTGGCTATGAAGACGCCATTGAGAGAAGTTTCCAGATTTTCGGCTTAAACGTTGAGGTGGAAACATACCCCCAAACTGAAACCTTGGAATATGGCTATGATACTGTGGACAGTGCCAGCCCGATAGATGCAGGGCACTACAACACGGCAACTGGCGCCATAGGCGCATTTGTTGGCGCAGCAGTCGGGTCTATCCCTTGGATGTTTGCCTACAACTATGGCTGGTACGTAGGCTTCTTTGGTTATATTATCGGATACTGTGCCATAAGAGGATATTTAATGCTGAAAGGCAAACCTGGCGGGCGGGCAGTCCTCATTATCATCGCCGCCATTGTTTTTGGTGTCGCCTTCGGCCAGCTGCTCCCTGATTTTTTGATGATAATTAAAATGGTTGGAAACGGAGAGATAGCGGGAGCCAGGTACTCAGATATTTTCACCCTCTATTTATATTTGGTATCACAAAGCCCCAGCTATGTGTCATCCACAATTGGCAACTTGGTACTGGGCTTGGTTTTCGCTGGTATTGGCACATACAAAATGTTGGGAAACATGGTACGCATGGGCTAATGGAAGCTGGCATGCAAATATGTGTATACGAAGCTAATGCCTTGGCTACTTTTCGTTTAAAGCGGAGCTTAAACAATCCATTTTTCCATAAAGGGCAGTACAATTAAAGCCTTTAACCCTCATCCGCTTAGCGGGTGTTTTTCGTTAAAGATATTTATTTACACTTCGCATATACTCGCTGCAAAATGCCCTCGCCAGCAACATGCTAAAGCCTCGGGCATAAATAATAGGGAGGGCTGGCCGGTATGCGGCCAAGCCTTCCCCGTTCGGATAAACTCTGTTGATTGCCTTTAGCGCGTTAAATTTGGTTTTTCAACCTAATTCATACTATTCTGCTTGTGTCGAAAATTGAGAGCGAGATGAGAAATGCGAGATGCATATTGCATCTCGCACAAAAGTGACCCGTACGGGATTCGAACCCGTGTTTCCGGCGTGAGAGGCCGGCGTCTTAACCCCTTGACTAACAGGCCAGCCAAAATATTGTATCATAATTTCTGCTAATTGCATGTTTTTTTTGTTACAATTTAATCAGATATTTTTTCCGCTTATGCCAAATCTTAATTAAGAGGTTTACCAACATTATGGATAGCGATTTAAAAGAGCTAGCACGGTTAGCTTGCCCGGCTGCTGAGTTTGGGCTGGACGATTATGAGGGCATTTACCCTCCCAGACATATACCATATGGAGCCAAAGCTACAAGGCTTGCGCCAAGCCCAACAGGTTTCATACACTTGGGCAACTTATATGGGGCTCTTGCCGATGAGAGGGCTGCCAAACAAAGCAATGGCGTATTTATCCTCCGGGTGGAGGACACTGATGATAAACGTGAGGTTGCAGGCGCAGTTGAGATGCTTATCGACTCCTTGCTGTATTTCGGTGTTGTTTTTGATGAAGGGGAAATCAGCGGCGGAGGCATTGGAGAGTATGGACCGTACCGCCAAAGGCAAAGAGTCTCCCTCTACCATGCCGCAGCAAGGAGGCTGATCGAAAATGGGTATGCATATCCTTGTTTTTGCTCTCCAGAGGATTTAGCCCAAACGAGGGCAAAGCAGCAAGAGCTAAAGCAGAACCCTGGTTACTACGGGATTTGGGCAACCCACAGAGACCTGCCATCTAACGAAGCTATAGAATTAATTAAAGCAGGCAACCCTTTTGTGATCCGCTTGAAATCCTATGGGGACTCCAGCAAGTATTTCTCCATAGAAGATGGCATTAGGGGCAAGCTCACTATGCCGCAAAACACAAATGATATAGTGCTGCTCAAGGCAAACGGAATACCAACCTACCATTTCGCCCATGTGGTTGACGACCATTTTATGCGCATAACACACATTTTACGCGGCGAGGAGTGGCTGAGCACATTGCCGGTCCATGTCCAGTTGTTCGAAGCATTTGAATGGGACCACCCTGTATTTTGCCATACTGCGCTAATGATGAAGATGGATGGTCCAACAAAGCGCAAGCTGTCCAAGAGGCTTGATCCAGAACTGTCTTTGGAGTTCTACAAAGATTTGGGATACCACCCCTTGGCAGTTAAAGAGTATTTGATGTCACTGCTAAACTCTGGATACGAAGAGTGGCGCATCGCCAACCCTGGGCTGCCATTGGAGGAATATCCCTTTGATATCTCCAATATGGGCTCAACAGGGGCACTCTTTGACCTGGACAAGCTCAATGATGTCAGCAAAAACACTTTGGCAACACTGCCAGCAGGGGATTTGTCAGAATTGCTGGTTAGCTGGGCAAAACGGGCAAATCCGGATTCGATAAAAATACTGGAAAGCTCAAAAGGGTATTTAGACAAGATTTTTGCTATAGGCAGGGAAGGGGCAAACCCGAGGAAGGATTATGTCTATGCCACGCAAATATTTGAGTTTATAAAATTTTTCTTTGACGAGTATTTTGAGATGGAAGACGGTTTGGCAGGCAACATGCCCAAACAGAACGCTTTGGCGCTCCTTATGGGGTACTTGGAGACTTACGACTTTAATGACGGTAAAGACCAATGGTTTAAAAAAGTGGTTGAGCTCGGCGAAGCTAACGGTTACGTAGCAAAGCCAAAAGAATATAAGAAAAACCCGGATGCATACAATGGACATGTGGGAGATGTTAGCGCTGTTATAAGGCTTGCATTGACAGGCAGGAAACACTCCCCTGATATCTGGGAGGTGTCCCAAGCTATGGGAAAAGACAGGGTTGTTGGACGGATTAACAGCTTTATCGACAAATATCTTGCATAAGCACCTTTTATTATTGTCTTAAAAGATAAAGGAGAACGGGCTCATATGGGCGTTTTCGTTATAGACCATCCACTGATCAAACATAAAACAGCTATGTTGCGGGACAAGTCCACTAACGTCAGGGATTTTCGCATTCTTGTCAAAGAAGTTAGCATGCTTATGGGATATGAGCTGACAAAGGGGCTTGCCCTTGAAACCGTTGAAATTGAAACACCGCTAGATACGATGCAAGCAGAAATGCTGACAAACACGGACCTGGCAATAGTGCCGATACTGCGGGCAGGCCTTGGCATGGCCGACGGCATCTTGGAACTAGTGCCAAACGCAAAGGTAGGGCACATTGGGCTGTACAGGGATCATGACACCCACATGCCTGTGGAGTACTACTGCAAGTTGCCTCCTGACATCCATGAGCGCACAGTGATTGTCCTTGACCCAATGCTCGCAACCGGGGGCTCAGCCGTCGCTGCTATTAACTTAATCAAAAAAAGAGGCGGCAAGAAGATAGTTTATGCTTGCATCATTGCTGCCCCCGAAGGCTTAAAGGTGTTAAATGATGCCCATGGTGATGTAGACATCTACATTGCTGCCCTCGACCAAAGGCTTAACTCTGATAAGTATATCGTTCCTGGTTTAGGGGACGCGGGTGACCGATTATACGGAACCAGATAAATTCCATGGAGATTTTGATTTATGAACATCCTTGTACTGACCGGCAGCCCCAGGAGGGGCGGGAACACAGAAGCAATGGCAGACGCTTTTGCTGAGGGCGCCAGAGCGGAAGGCAACAAAGTCACAATACTAAAAGCAAGCGAAATGGACATCTCAGGTTGTTTGGCTTGCGAGTATTGCATAACCAATGACGGAGAGTGCGTGCAAAAGGACGATATGGACCTTGTTTTCGCTGCCCTTGATCTGGCAGATGTGGTGGTGTTTGCCTCCCCGATATATTTTTATGGGCTTCCCTCACAGATGCTTGCGATAATAAACAGGTTCAACGCCAGGCAGAATAGTGGATTCGATTCGAAACAATCCGCGCTAATGCTCACATCAAGCTCTCCAGATGTTTATTCTGCGGCGATTGGCCAATACTATGGAGTTATTAGATACTTGGGCTGGACAGATATTGGCATTGTGACTATCAGCAGCAACCGTGAAAAAGGCGCAATCACCTCATCCCCAAGGCTCCAACTCGCCATTGACTTGGCAAAGAATATTCACAACAGCGAGGAGAACTAAGAAATGCAATATGATGAAATTATCAAAGCAAGATATTCGGTCCGCAGCTTCACCGGGCAGGTGGTCGAAGATGAAAAACTTGAAGCGCTTTTTGAAGCAGCCAGGGTTGCGCCTACCGCAGCAAATCGCCAACCTGTCAGAATTTTAGCTGCAAAATCCGATGAAGCTTTGGCGGCGGTCGATGAAGCAACCCAATGCAGGTTTGGAGCCAAACTCGTACTAATCGTGCTTGGGAACACTGAGACTTGCTGGTTTAGAAGGTTTGATGGAGCTAAGAGCAACGAAGTCGACGCCAGCATAGTTGCGACACATATGATGCTAAAAGCTGTTGAGCTTGGGCTTGGAACTACTTGGGTTATGCATTTTGATCCTAAAGTTATTTCAGAAAAGTTTGAGCTGCCTGCCAACCTGGTGCCTGTGGCATTGCTTCCCACTGGCTATCCGTCCCCAGAATCCAAACCTAACGACAACCATTTCAAACGCATAAACATAGGAGAATTAGTCGAATACCGCTAACCTATAATTCGACTCCAATCAGCAAATATATCAAGAATTATTGAGAAAAAACAGCCTGTGAGAAATTCTAGGGCTGTTTTTTCTTTTTTTTTTTGCTTTTTTAGCATTTTCAAACAAAAATGACACTAATCACAGCAGTTGGGCAAATTGCGACAAAGATCGAGCAAAAGCGTGGAATATTTTGCTAGCCTGCATACTATGTTCTATAGCATTGAATTATATGGAGGATTTTACTTGAAAAACACAATTAATTCAGTCGACTCCAACAAAAGGAAAATTGTTGGCAAAGTCGATGTTGAACATGCTAAAAAAGAAGATCCAACTTGCGACCAACCGCCTGTCCACGATGATAGGCATAGCAAGATGGATAAAAACAAACATCAAAATATGGCCAAAAAAGTTACTGTGCCAGTAGGTCATCTTAGAGGAGCAACTGGACCTAGAGGACCTAGAGGACCAATAGGACCAACAGGGGCCCAAGGCTTGCCAGGTCCAAAAGGTGCCACAGGATCCGTAGGTTCATTTGGCGCTCGTGGGGGTATAGGGCCAGCCGGCCGAGAAGGGCCAGCTGGACCGACAGGACCCACAGGACCAACAGGGGCACAAGGACCTCAAGGGCTTCAAGGTGTTCCAGGACAGCAAGGACCTCAAGGACCTCAAGGACTCCAAGGACCTGCCGGATTGCAAGGACTTCCCGGACTTCAAGGATTGCAAGGGGTTCAAGGAACTCAAGGGGCTGCTGGCCAAGATGGAGCACAAGGTGTCCAAGGTCTTCAGGGACCTGCTGGGCTTGATGGAGCACCAGGTGTCCAAGGACCGCAGGGGCTTGCAGGATTAGACGGAGCACCAGGTATCCAAGGACCACAGGGACCTCCAGGAATCGATGGAGCTCAAGGTCTGCAAGGAAATCCAGGACCTGTCGGACCTGCCGGATTAGACGGAGAGCCAGGCATCCAAGGACCTCAAGGACCTGCCGGGCTAGATGGACCTCAAGGACCTGCTGGACCTGCTGGACCTGCTGGACCTCAAGGAGAAGCCGGATTACAAGGACCCCTCGGAGCCGAAGGACCTCAAGGAATCAGAGGATTTGACGGACCAACAGGACCTGCCGGGCTAGATGGAGCTCAAGGTCCTGCCGGACCTCAAGGCGTTGCTGGACCTCAAGGGTCTATCGGGGCGCAGGGACCTGCCGGATTAAATGGACTTGATGGAGCACCAGGTGCCCATGGAGATCGAGGACCAGCTGGTGCCGAAGGGAACCCAGGCATCCAAGGACCTCAAGGTCCAGAAGGGGCACAAGGACCTCAAGGACCTGCCGGACTTCCAGGGGCTCAAGGACCTGCCGGACCAATCGGAGCCAATGGAGCTCCAGGAGCTCAAGGACCTCAAGGACCAGAAGGAATCCAAGGACCTCAAGGACCTGCCGGACTCGATGGACCGCAAGGTATCCAAGGACCGACCGGAGCTGATGGAGCACCAGGAATCCAAGGACCTCAAGGACCTGAGGGGGCACAAGGACCTCAAGGACCTGCCGGACTCGATGGTCACAATGGCGTCCAAGGGCCACAGGGACCTGTAGGCCCTGCCGGACCTGCCGGGCTCAACGGAGCACCAGGCGTTGACGGTATTGACGGCGCGCCTGGACCGATGGGACCAATGGGACCAGCCGGGGCACCAGGCATCCAAGGACCTGCCGGGCTCAATGGAGCACCAGGCGTTGACGGTATCGACGGCGCACCTGGACCAATGGGGCCAATGGGACCTGCCGGGCTCAATGGAGCACCGGGCGTTGACGGAATAGACGGCGTCGACGGAGCACCCGGGCCGATGGGACCAATGGGACCTGCCGGGCTCAATGGAGCACCGGGTGTTGACGGAATAGACGGCGTTGACGGCGCGCCAGGACCACAAGGGCCTGCCGGACTTGAAGGACCTGCTGGACCACAAGGACCTGCAGGGCTTAACGGAGCCAACGGCGCTGACGGCGTTGACGGCGCACAAGGGCCACAAGGGCCTGCCGGACCTGCCGGGCCTGAAGGACCTGCCGGACCACAAGGGCCTGCAGGGCTTAACGGAGCCAACGGCGCTGACGGCGTTGACGGCGCGCAAGGGCCACAAGGGCCTGCCGGACCTGCCGGATTAGACGGCGTTGACGGCGCACAAGGGCCACAAGGGCCTGCCGGACCTGCCGGATTAGACGGCGTTGACGGCGCGCAAGGGCCACAGGGACCAGCCGGACCTGCCGGATTAGACGGCGTTGACGGCGCACAAGGACCACAGGGACCAGCCGGAGTGCCAGGCGTTGACGGCATTGACGGCGCGCAAGGGCCACAAGGGCCTGCCGGACCTGCCGGGCCTGAAGGACCTGCAGGACCACAAGGGCCTGCCGGGCTTAACGGAGCCAACGGCGCTGACGGCGTTGACGGGGCGACCGGGCCAATGGGGCCTGCCGGACCTGCCGGATTAGACGGCGTTGACGGCGCGCAAGGGCCACAAGGACCTGCCGGGCTCAACGGAGCCAACGGCACTGACGGCATTGACGGGGCGACCGGGCCGATGGGGCCTGCCGGACCTGCCGGATTAGACGGCGTTGACGGCGCGCAAGGGCCACAGGGACCAGCCGGAGCGCCAGGCGTTGACGGCGCGCAAGGGCCACAAGGGCCTGCCGGACCTGCCGGATTAGACGGCGTTGACGGCGCGCAAGGGCCACAAGGGCCTGCCGGACCTGCCGGGCCTGAAGGACCTGCAGGACCACAAGGACCTGCCGGGCTTAACGGAGCCAACGGCGCTGACGGCGTTGACGGGGCGACCGGGCCGATGGGACCTGCCGGACCTGCTGGATTAGACGGCGTTGACGGCGCGCAAGGGCAACAAGGGCCAGCCGGACCTGCCGGGCCTGCCGGACCTGCCGGATTAGACGGAATCGATGGCCTTCCAGGATCACAAGGACCTCCAGGACTGGATGGTCTTGATGGCGACATGGGACCAACAGGGCCAATGGGACCAACTGGACCAATGGGACCAACCGGACCAATGGGACCGACTGGACCTCCTGGACCAGTTGCACAAGCTGGAGCTGTCGGACCGCAAGGACCAACTGGACCACAAGGACCAGCTGGACCAATGGGACCAGCCGGAAAAAACTGCGACTGCGAAGACGACCAAGGAATACACCATGGACCAACGGGCGCCCAAGGACCAAAGGGCGACCAAGGACCAAAGGGCGACCAAGGACCAACGGGACCTGAAGCACCTCACGATTACTTCGTTGTAACAATTGATGAGACAAGTGGTATTAGTGGGAACGTGTTCAATTCCAATATCTCTAATTCTGCATGCAGTGGAGAAAGTATTGTCTTTGACAAAGTGGGCAAGAAATTCCAATTCACAGAAGGTGGAATTTATGAGCTCAACTACACCCTCAACTTGACTGCAATCCAAGAAGGACCATGGATGATTTGCTGGAACAAATCTAACGAAATTTTGTTGGCAGGAGCCAGTATAGCCCAAATGCCTACAACCACAACAGTGAGCTCTAGCACAATTGAAAGTTTCGTAGCGGGTGATACGCTACACCTGTCTGAGGAACTTAAAAAAGAGCATATGCCAGGAACAGAATCGATGAGTGTACCAGAAGATAAATGTATTCGAGGAACAATAACCATCAAACGGATAGCTCGGCACTAATTGCCGACTAGTTTGTGGACAATAGCTTCAACCAGCCTTAGCTTGTAGCAGTAAAAACATGCATCTTCAGCCGGCAGCTTAAATTTGCTGCCGGCTCTATTCTCATTTCTTTTCACAGATAAAGCCTTGACAGGACAAAATGTGATTCCAAGGGCTGCTTTATTGAATCATGAAAGAGGTTGTCCGCACAAATGGAGGCAAAACAAAAATCCATTGCATTTCTTGGTTTGATGACTCTGCCACAAATCCCGTCGAGGGATTACGCAGCGGGAGGAATGCCGTCCTCCTTTCTCAATCAAGACTTTTCTCCCAGTGAAAAAGGATATATATAATGTTCCTGTGAAGAAGCAAATTTATGTTTGCCATGCTGCTACAAGCAAATAAAATTTCAACTGGGTACCAGGACGGTTTTAAAGACTATATGAGCTTTGCTGTGACATTTGCAACTGGCCCACCTTTCGTGTCAAATTTTCAAAAAGCTAAACCAGCAAAGCCTTAAAAAGCAATATTGCCACAACATCAGGGATTGTAGCGTCGATGTGCCAGCGCTATAAAGGAATCGATTGCTTAATCGCATTACAACTTGGTAAATCCCTGCTGCAAAGCAATGGCTTGTGACAATCAGCCTATTTGCTACGCCACTGCTTGAAGCACTGGGATAAAAAAGGGTGGCATGGGCTGTTGCACCCTTAGGCAGATGCAAGCCCTGCGCCAAGCTAAAATGCTTGATAAAGCAAGTATAGAACTCTGTGGCAGTTAATTGATGAAATCTGAGAAAGTGGATAGGCGATATATCGATATGGTTTGAATTATAATTTAATTAAAATCGTATTGTTAATGACAGCATAAAACAGTTAAAAAATGGCTTTATACCGCACTTTTCGCTATATTAACCATAATAAACAGTACATACAAAAAAAGTGTAAATCATATTGACAGTTGCTTTAAGCATATGCTAGAATCAAGTATGTACTTTAATGCAGCTTCGTCTTACATGTTTTTGTAGACCACTAGTGGATCATGAAGGATACAGAAACATGTTTTTTTGTATAAGCGCATTAACGTGTAATTATTTGGAGGTACGAGCTTTGTACAGTGGAACAGTAAAGTGGTTCAATTCAGAAAAAGGTTATGGATTCATTTCTAATGATGATGGAAGCGGAGATATCTTCGTCCATTTCTCAGCAATCCAGTCAGAGGGATACAAAACCTTGAACGAGGGTCAAAGGGTCGAATTCGACACTGAAGCGGATCCAAGAAACGCTAGCAAACTGCGCGCAGTAAACGTAAAACCGTTAAACTAGTTTCTTTGGGTTAACATAAACATGCGGAACAAAGCTGGATTGGACCATGGACAGTCCAATGGACAGCGTGCAAGGCGCCTGGCAGCAAAGCTGCCAAGCGCTCTTTTTATTTTATGCGCTTTTTTCTCATAATTTTACTACGATAGTATTACCAGATTCATAGCGGGACAAACCCCTGTAAAAAAACCAGCACGCAAATGCACAGTAGGCACCCGTCCCTGCAATTCCTGCAATTGCGAAAAACAAAGAATGCTCTTTTAGCAAGTCTAATGGAAGATGGACAGCTATGCCCACCGGAATGGCGCAATACATTAGGACGCGCACTAATGGGGCATAAATGCTTTTGGGGTATATTGAAAAATTGATCGCAAATTCTGTTGCCATCACCCCCAAGGTAGAAGCATCACCAAAATAAAAGCTGAGGGAGTGGGCACCTAGGGCAATGGCAGTGAGCAATAGACAGTAAAGGACAACCCCATAGAAAAACCAAGCCCAAGCAGCCGCGTTGGCTGGGTAAAAGCATGCCATGATCACAAACCCATATACCAGATCCCCATATGCAGAAAGCGTGGTTTTGGCGCAAACGATGTTGATAAGAAGGTTGCAGGGCTGGAGCAGGTATGTGTCCAACTCGCCAGTAGTGATCAGTTCGGTGAGCCTTGGGGCGTTAGCGAAAAATATGTAGGACAAGCCGTATCCAGAGCTGGTCACAGCCCAGATAAAGAGCACGTCCTCAAATGAGTATCCGGCTATCCTCCCCCCAATTTGGCCAAAGGCAATCCACCAAAAGAAGATGAAGGACGAATTTGACAGCGCCATTGCGAACGCCTGGGCAAAAAAACTTGCCCGGTATTCAAGCGCGGAGGCAAAATTCAACTTGAAGTAAATAGCCATTATCATTAGGTGCTTTCTCATTTCCTCATCCCCCATTCACTTGGAGTCTAGCGACACACACGCGGTATATAGCCACAACTAGGCCGCTAAAGGCGGCAACCCAACCTGCTTGGCGGATTATCAGCCATACTGCCAAGCTTGGCGAGTAGTCCACAAACAGCTTCGCCGGAGCCCAATGCACATATGAAAACGGGAGCGCTTTGGCGATTGGCTGCAGCCATTGGGGTAAAAATTCCACGGGCAAGAACATGCCTAGCATAAATGTCAGCTTTTGGTAGATCAAGTACAAGGCAAAGTTGTCCTCGTAAACAAATGACGACAACCCGATAAGCATATGGATAAAAAAGTTCAAGGCTATCCCCAGAGCCAATGAAAGCAACAGGGGCAGAATGCCGGCAAGGGAGAAATATGTGAGCGGGCCGGCGAAGATCAAGCCAAGCGCTATTCCCAACACTCCAAATGCGACAAAATTTGGGATTAGCTGGCCTATTGAGTTGGCAAACTGGTAGGATACATAATGGGTTGGTCTCACTAGCTGGTAGGCTATAGCCCCATTTTTCACCTCGTCGTTCATAACTGCATAGATATCCGTAGTGCAGGCATATCCTACAAACTCGGTCATTGCCAAATACCAGACTATTTGGGTGTATGTATATCCATGGACACTGCCCTCTTTGTAGATAGCTCCCCAAAGGCTCATAAAGACGTAGACAAAAAGGGTGTAAAAGCACAGCCGGGAGTAAATAGCTATCCTGTAGGCAAGGGCGTTTGACAGGCTCACCTTTACTACCATGATATATTTGGATATATTACTGCCCATTATTTGCTCCTCCCTCTTGGCTTTTAAAGATTGCCGCGATTATCTCCTCCATTGGCGGATCGGCAATAGTAATATCTGTCACGCCCCCCATGGAAAGGGCAGCCAACTGCTCCATAACTTTAGCAATGGGAACTAGGTTTGTGTTTACAGAAAGAGATGCGCTAAGCCCGCCATCTCCTGTGGCAACCTCGACACCGGGCATCGCCGGCACAACCATTGGAACAGAAAAGCTGATATTCACCATCTTCGATCCCAAATAACCCTTTGCCATCTGCTCGACAGGGCTATCCATCACAACCCTTCCATTATCTATCACCACTGCGCGCTCGCACAACCGCTCAATATCTGCTGGGTCATGGCTTGTCAGAAACACTGTGGTTCCCTTCTCTTTGTTCAACGTGAGAACCAGCTCCCGGATCGCCTGCTTTGCAACTACATCAAGGCCAATTGTTGGCTCGTCAAGAAAAAGCAGCTCTGGCTCATGGAGGAGGGATGCCGCCACCTCGCAGCGAATCCTCTGGCCCAATGACAGTTTTCGCACGGGAATATCCAAGAAGCTTTCCAGGCTAAAACGCTCTGAAAGCTCTGCTACGCGTTTTTTAAG
This sequence comes from Eubacteriaceae bacterium, assembly GCA_009782875.1. Lineage (GTDB taxonomy): Bacteria > Bacillota > Clostridia > Eubacteriales > Anaerofustaceae > WRIE01. The sequence goes on from WRIE01000059.1 coordinate 17,909, forward strand.
TGTGGTTCTTTCAATCTCGTAAATTGCCCCCAAAAGGGTGAAGCTATCTACGGCTGGCAAATGAAGCCATAATTGGGATTTATGGCCAAATACTGTCCCGATATGCATGGCGAGCCTTTGCCGATCCTTCACCGGCGAATAGCCTAACACAGAAACTTCGCCACTTGTGGGGTAGAGTATCCCGCAGAGCATTTTGATAAAGGTGGACTTCCCAGCCCCATTAGGACCGATAAATGCTACCAGCTCTCCTTTTGAAATATGCAAGTCTATATTGTCGACAGCTTTTACTTCCCTATATCGCGGTTTCACCAAGGCTTTGATGGCTCCGCTTAGCCCTTCGTCTTTTATACGCGTCCGGTATGTTTTTGACAGCGACTGCGCATGTATGGCTGTTGGCATGGTTATTCACTTCCAATCTGGTTTCTTTTCAAAAAAACAAAAAACTCCAATGCGGCTGCTCCGCTTCGAAGCTTGCAAGTTTTACTTCGACAAGACAACACATTCGAATCAGCGGTTTCCCTAGCGCATAAAGACTAATTCCTCTGCATTGAAATTTGCCATAAACATGGTTTTCTCCAAAATCTAGATTTGGGAGTATTATACATTTCACCAGCCAAACATGTCAATAGTTTTCGCTCCCTTTGGTTTTCTCCCTCGCCTGCATGCTCAAAACATTATATAGCAGTGTCATGCTCCCTGCAACCTCACGCCAAGAATGCCCCAGGCGGGGCTTGTTGGGCACTCCAGGCCAATGAAAAAAACTATCCGAGCTGTCCCAGTGCGCTCCAAAGCTCAAAGACCGATAGCGCAACATGCTTACCCCCTCTTTCGCACATTGGAAAACTACGTCAGGTGTTTGGAAAGGCAACGCTCTATTTGATTTTTCCAAGCCTTAGAGGCTGTTTAATATGTCTATTAATGTCGATAAATGGTATGATAACAATAAAAAGGCTGTTTACCATTATATGAGAAATAAATATCCAAGCGATATAACTAGAGACCAATTCGGGATTGTTAAGCCATTTTTAGAGTCAGCCACCAAAGCGACCAGGCCATACACATATGACCTTTATGATATTTTTTGCGCGATACTATATGTTTTGCGCGAAGGGTGCAGATGGAGGGCATTTCCCCACGACTTTCCGAAATGGGAGGTTGTTTACTGCCATTATCGAAAATGGGGCAAAA
>WRIE01000060.1 GCA_009782875.1 Eubacteriaceae bacterium
TTGTTTGCTGCGCAACAGTTGCCAAGCAAGGGCAGAATCCATGCAGGCGAAGCAGTTGGCAGCTTATAATTTATGGTTTTAGAGCAGTATTGCAACAACAAAAATCTAAAACCGATATTTATGCAATAGTTGAATCTTTTGATTCAAGTTTGCACCGCCTAAAAAGGCAATTTTAACTTTGCCAGCTTTACTTGCTCGCCTTGGAGCCCGCAGGTTTCCAGCGCTTTCTAACCAACAATGCAGTTGCCGACACCACAGCAACAACAAGGACAATAACCAAGATAGTAGCACTAAAACCACTTCTGAGCTTTGGCAAACTTCCCTCGCTTGCGGCAGCTACCAGCGCTGGCTCCGGCGCTGGGTGGAATGCAGGCAGGTTTTGGTTGGAGGGGTCGCTTAAACAAAACCATACATTGTGTGAGCCATACAAGTAGCCAATGAATCCCCACTCCCTCCCGTCAGGGTCCTTGTACACTTGGTAGGGAACGAGGGGGGAGTTGCCATTGTTGGCTGTGTTAAATACCCGGCGGACATCCCCAGAGCCCGGCCATGTCCATAAAACGATTTCACCGACTGCCCCTTCGCCAACATATGCGTAAAACTGGCTGCCATACTCATGCTCAAACTCTATATAATCATATTTGGCGTAAAGCTCAGACATCAAAACCCAGCCCGACAATGTTCTGCCGCTATCGTCATAAAACTCTGTAATACCCCATAGCTTGCCATTGCTTACGTATGTGAACATGATGTAAATTGATTTGCCGTTTGTGAGAATTGCAACATCATGGTTGCCCTTTGGCTCATTCAATAAAATGATGTACCCTTCGGAGCCGTTTGCATAATAGCTCCTGTTCAAAGAAACACAATCTTTTGCGTTGCGCGAGTAAAAACTATTGTCCGGCTCGAAAAGGACATCAGCCCGGATAGCAGCTGGATGGAGAAGCCCCATAAACCAAACAACAAATAATATAGCCAGTATTGTTTTTTTCACTTTATCTAACCTCCAAAATAATGCGCTGGATCAAATGCCCCACTGCAAAGGACAACCCGTTGGCTCCGAGCGAAAACAGAAAAGGGCGGGTAAACTCCTGCCCGTACTTGCGGTAATAATTCCCTTCCACAACTACAGCTGACAATTCTAAAACAGCTTTTGAAAGCATTGTGCTCCAATTGGTGTATAGGTAGATGAGCCAATATCCCAACACTACCACAGGGTTTGTGATTATATTGGCGAGCACGGCAAGGAGCAAATCCTTCTTGTTCTTTTTTCCTGTAGCAAGAAAGAAGCCACATTCGATAATGAGTGTCAATGCAAGGGAAAAAACTAAAGCTCTTGCAAGCCCTAGGTTCACAATCCTCCCTCCTTAAGCCCTGTCCATAACAGCGCCAGCGATAGGGCGCAAGCCAGCGAATAGACAATGTTTCCTTCTAGATTAATTGACAAGTATGGCGGCAAATAGCCCAAAAACAAAGCGAAAGCCAACATGCCAAAAGCGAATCCGTCTGCTCCGTCAAACAATTTTGCCAGTGCCCAAAGGGATATGGGCATAGTCATGTTGAAGAAGAACATGCTGGCAACTCCAATAACCGGAACATGCGAAAAAGAAAACAATACCGCCGCGCCGCCTAAAGAAGCCAATGATGCTTTCGTTGGCCCGTTATAATCAGAGGCAAACCCTCCCGCAGCCTTTCCAGCTACCACCGCTGAAACAACAGCAGCTCCCCAACAACCTATTTTTTTCCAAGGATAATTAAAAGACAATCCCATCCAAGACCGCATCAAGACTACCAGAAATATGCAAGCGACAGGCCAAAGCGAATCCAAAGAGTGGCTTGATGGCTTTATTTCCGGTTTTGTATTTTTCTTCGCTAATGTCAAGATGGGCATGGATGCGGCTAAAAGAGCAATTATTATGGGCAAAGCAAGCAACAACTCCTTTTGCCCTGATTGGGTGCCAAAGTAAACCCCAAAGGCTCCGGGTGAAACAAAAACTCCAAGCAATCCCCCTTTTCCCTCGCTGGCTTGGATAACCCCTATGCCGCCTCCAATATGGAAGAACCCATTGCCAACACCGCAGGCAACAATGGCAGCAACGGGATGTTTCAACATGAAAAAGGCTGCGCATACAAGAAAGATGCCAACAAAAGCAAAGGAATGGCTCTTGGCTGTTTTGTCTGCAATAACCCCAATAGGCATCTGCATGGCAAAAGCGCAAAAGTTGTAAATTAGCATGTTCAAATTCCAACTTGGGGATCTAGATATGTATCTAAACATCAAGAAAACACATCCAAAATCCACGAGGAAATGGGCGAGCGAGTACGCCAAAACTATATATATCTGCTTATATTTGCGTATAGCCAACCACCTCGGTGTTCGTTTGGGCTAGATTTTTCAAAAGTTCCCTTTTCAAACTTGAAAAGCATATGCTTAATATCAATATAACATACAGTTTTCATTTATCTATACCTGCTGGTTTTGCGTTAAGCTTATTTCATTTACAGATGCTTTGCATGAGGAAAGCATCAAGGGATAGGCATAAACAAGCCAAAGAGCATACAAATACAGTAGCATCCAGTAAAAAATATGTTTATGAAAAACCTTCTTTTAGTGTTGGCAATTTAAGTGTCTAGGCAAAGCAATTGAAGAACCAGCAGTGCTTCTTCACAATGAACTTTTGTATTTATGCTATACTAAGTATAAATACTCTCAAGACTCGCATGGTTTTGTATGGAAAAAGGATGGTGGGCAGCAATGAAGAAATTGCCTCTAGGTATCCAAAGCTTCAGGGAGATAATTGAGGGAGGGTATGTTTATGTTGATAAAACTAATTACATCCATAGCCTCCTGGAAAACCCCAAGTATTACTTCCTTTCCCGCCACAGGAGGTTTGGCAAGTCGCTGTTGCTTGACACCATAACTGAAGCATTCAGCGGGGACAAGGAGCTTTTTAAAGGTTTGTGGATCTACACATCAGGTTACAGCTTCCCCAAGCATCCAGCAATACGCATTGATATGAGCAGAGCCTCAAGTGATATTCCAGAAAACCTAGAAGAATCGCTTTTGGCTTTTGTCTTGAGATGCTCAAGGGACGAAGGGATCACTCTCAGTGGAACGATTCCCTCACTCCTGTTTGTAAATCTAATTGAAGAGTTGCATAAAAAATATAGCCAAAAGTAGTGGTGCTTGTGGACGAGTATGACAAGCCGATACTCGACCACGTATTGGACGAAGGCGTTGCAGAGGCAAACAGGAAGGTTCTTAGAGGTTTTTTCGGCATCCTTAAATCAATGGACCCGCACCTCGGGTTTGCAATGTTCACCGGGGTGTCGAAGTTTGCAAAAACGTCAATTTTCTCGGAGCTCAACAACCTCTCGGACATAACCCTCCATGAAAAGTACGCAGGCATCTGCGGCATCGGGATTGACGATCTCGACAGGCATTTTTGGAGCGTATGGAAAATGTGCCGATACCTGGGGTGGAGGGGAATGTAGACGCTCTGCGCAGCGGGATACTCAAGTGGTATGACGGCTATTCATGGGATGGAAAAACAAGGCTGGTCAACCCGTTCTCGCTGCTAAGCTTTTTCGACCAGCAACGGTTCTCAAGCTTTTGGTACGCCAGCGGGTCGCCGAAATTCCTGATGGATTTGATTAAGGAGAAGCCGGGCTCGTATTTGGAGCTCAAAAACATGCGCATTTCAGATTTTCACTGGACACTTTGAACCTGGGCAATATATCCCTTGAGCCGTTGCTGCTTCAATCAGGATACCTGACAATCGGCAGTGTGGAGTACGATGAGTCCTTTGAGGCCATATACACGCTTCGCATGCCGAATTATGAGGTTGAGAGAGCGTTTCACATGCAGGTCCTGTCGAGTTTGTCAAACAGCGGGGACTTGGAGGCCGACCAGTTCAGGGTAGGCATGGGGAATGCCCTCTCCAACGGGAACCTGGATGAGGCGCTTGCTTTGGTGAAAAGCCTTTTTGCGTCGATCCCGTACCATATCCATGTGCCATTGGAGGCATATTACCATTCGGTTTTCTACGCAGCCCTGAATGTTTTGGGCTTTGACATCCAGGCTGAGGTTGCCACATCCAGGGGCAGGGTGGACGCTGTCCCTGTCCTTGAGCTTGGCGGCGCAGCCTACATCTTCGACTCAAATATGAGGGCTGCCCGGAAGGCGCGAGCGAGGAAGACAAAGCCAAGATATACACCGCAAGCCTCAAGGAAGCCATGGGCCAGATCAAGGCCAAAGGCTACCTCGAAAAGTTCATTGGCAGGGGCAAGAGGATATTCCTTGTCGCATTCGCTTTCTTGGGCAGGGACAATATCTATATGGAAACAGAAGTGTTGTGAATTAGGAAAAGCAGGAAAGAAATTACTGTCTAAAAAAAAATAAGCTGTTGATTTGCCAAGGACATAGGGTTTTTTATTCCAAGCTTTGATAGCCCCCTAAGAACCAGGCAATCTCGAAAAGCTGGTTTTGGAGCGCATTGTCATGGGCAAAATTGTTGTCTTCTCAGAGCCTTTATACTGATTGAAGGCTGGAATAATACTAACTAGCTTTCCATGACTCATCCGTATACTGCAACACCCCATTTGCATCCTTCTACAGCTGTTCTTGTGACAAGCGAACTGAAAGTGGCTTTGTTTCTGAAATAAACCAATGTCAAAAAACTTCTTTTCATATTCTACTACACTTGTTCAAAAAAAACAGACATGCAGCAGTCATTTAACCATAGAAATTTGCGTTTTGGGGTATTGCAATTGCGCAGATGCATGCTAAAATCCGAATAGTATACAAAAACAAGCATAGTTTTACACTAACTAGGAAAATTTGTAAATATCAGAAAAAATCAGTTCAGCCGACGCTTATATCAGGCAAAACGGAGGATCAACCATGGCCAGAAGAAAAGGAAACGAGTATTTTTTGTTGATGAAACAAATGGCTATGTGCGCTAACACCGCAGCCCTCAAACTAAAGGATGTCCTCGATAATTTTGAAATTGGCAATCTCCAGGAAATGATGCTTTCATTAAGCGAAATAGAGCATTATGGCGATACTTTAAAACACCAAATGACAGAATTAATAGCCAAAGGGCATATGACGCCTATCGAACGGGGCGACATCGTGCATTTGGCATACCAGCTGGAAGAGCTTGTGGATTGCATAGAGGATGTCATCATAAAAATCTATATGTTCAACATCAAACAAATTAATGATGACGCCTTGACGCTGGTTGACTTGGCGTGCCAGTGCACAAATGAAATGGTGGTTGTGTTTGTGGAATTTTCCGACTTTAAGAGATCAAGGATCATCCATAAATCTATTGTCGAAATCAACAGGTTAGAGGAAGTCGCAGACCGGGTGTATATCGAAGCAGTTAGAGATCTGCACGAAAACTCGACGGATCCTTTTTTTGCCATGTCATGGTTTGAGATTTACACCTGCCTAGAGAATTGCTGCGACATGTGCGAGTCTACTGTAGATCTGGTTGAAAGCGTAATTCTAAAGAATTCTTAGCAAGAAAAATGGGAGCCCGTTCCAGCTCGTTTTTATAGCTCGAAAGAACCAAAGCCCGGCTTGGCAAAAGCCGGGCTTTGGAACGGTAGTTCAAAATGCTAATTAATCTTTAATTATTGGTATTAAACAAGGATGATTTGACCCAAAGGGCTGGATGCACAACACCCAAGTTATATATTTGTTGTTTGGACACCATGCCCGAAAAATTTAGGCAAGAAGCCGACAAATCGCTGTCTCCAGGAGTCCTCAGCCAAGCATTTGACCAGTTGCCCATAGCCCCGGGCGCGTTGGGTTGGCTTGTAAGCATCTTAAAGTTGCTCTGTGCTTCCAACTCGCTAGATTTTAATCCTGTTTCCCAGTTGGACTGTTTAGATGCAAAACGTGCCGCTTCTTGGAAACTTAGAATAAATGCGACATCGTCACCGGTTGGCGAAAGAGATTTTGAGGGCATGCTCATGCCGCTTATTGCTTTCAAGTCCTCGATTGGCCCTTTTCCTGTCTTTATAAAAGCGCTATTCTTTACTGTGAAATTTCTTAATTTTGCGTCTTGGGCAAGGGTTTGGCCGGTTCCGTTTCCGTCAAACCAGTTATTGACCAGTTTTCTCGGGTTAGAGTTTGCATATTCATTGTCAGGCCCGAATGCGGTTTGGAACTCCGGCAGAGGGTCGCTTCCTTCAACGTATCCGAACACGTCCACGAGATTGATCGGCTCATTGCGCACAATCAGTGAATAACCGCTGTACTCGTTGCTCTTTAAGACGGGATACGCGCCAACCTCAAGCCAGGCAGAGTCGTCCCCGGTTAGCTCAGCCCCTGCAATCCGCCCGTTGACTGCACTTACAGCTCCTTTTAAATATGTGATGCGCCGCCGCTGGAGCCGCGCGACAAAAGTCCCGTAGGAATTCATGGCTGACGCCATTTTGCCCAGCAAAAACATTTGGTTTTGGGAAACGGCGCCAAGCATGTTTTTGACACTTTCATTTATCCCTAAAATATTTGCCAAATCGCGATCTGTAGCCAGGATTGGGTCATCATTGAAGCGCGAGTTGGTAAGAGTGCCAATGGCTAGCTGGATCTTTTCCCCCTCTGCGTTTAATATATGGCTTAAAGCAAGCTCTTCCATAGCGACTGACTGTAAAATCTGCCCGATTGTAACAGTCATCTGGGATTCCATTTGGTTAGCTGGGATTCTTGGAAATACTGGTAGTGACATTGTGTATATATCTCCTTATCGAGTAAATCATGGCATTTTATAAAATAGAGCAAGCTGCCCTAGGTTTGGTCATTTTCAAATATCGACGAGCGTACCCATAGGGCAGGGTGGACTACACCGTCATCAGTTACATCGCTTTGGTATACTTGGCCGCCCACACCCAAGCTGCATGCGTTGCTTAAATCATTCCCTGGAGAGCGCAGCCAAGAAAGGTTCCAAGCTGCATATCCGCCAATCCACCTATTAAAGCCGCTATTGGCGACTTTGCCGCTGCGTTGGATTGGGTCGCTGTCCCCTTGGAAAGAGCGGGAAGTTGAAAGATATTTGGCAGCCTCCCCGTAGCTGAGGGCGAATGCGACCCCAGTGTCGACATCTCCTGCGTTGTTGGCGTTAAAGGGGACGCTAAACCCGTCTCTTACTCCCTTGTCATCTGCGATAGGGCCTGATCCAATGGCAGAAGAGGCAGAGTTTTCTACTGTAAACCTGCGCAGCCTGGCTCCGGGCGCTAGTTTTTTGCCTTCAGGGAATGCTGGCGCTGTCGGAGCTGTCAAAAACCACCCTTTAATAGTGTTGTATGGGAGGGAGCCTAGATAATTGTTGCTAAGCCCATACTCTGTAAGATAGTTGGAGCTGGCTTCCCCCATATCCAGCGGCTGTTGGCGGATTATTAGCGAATAATCGCAGCCCGCGCTGTCTTTGGAGTGTCTTGCAATCTCCATCCAATCAGATGTGTCTCCAGCCTGTGAATATGGGAGGACCCTGCCAAACACAGGTGTTGAAGAACGGCTGTCTGCTCTGATTGACCTCCTTCTGGCAAAGAATCCCCCAATTGTGGTTGAAGCCGTGCTCATTTTGCCCATCAAAAACATTTGGCTCTGGGATACTGATTTGAGCGTGTCCTGGACGGCTTGGTTTGCTTCAAAAAGATCATGGAAACCCGGTGCGTTCTCCAAAAGCTCCCCCTCGTCAGTTCCTAGAATTGCCTGCATGTTTTCCCCTTGGGTGTTGAGGATATGGCTTAGCGAAAGCTCCTGCATGGCAACAGAAGCGAGCATTTGAATTAGCGTGAATTGGATAGCGTCAGTTGGATTGAGCCCAGTTGTCGTCGGGTCTTCAAATTTAGGTAATGACATAGTAATAATCTCCTATTTGCGAAGCCGCCATGTGTCCTGGCAGCCACGCTTGATATTATCAAACTTTTCCTGTGCCACATTCAATCCACCGGCTTCTTGCCTGTGGTGTTGGCTCATGGCGCCATATGTGATGTGGCATGGCTCCAGGGCAGATGGCTTGCCCTGGCCTGCTGAAAAAAAGTGGCAAATTCCCGCAGATGCATTTTGTGCATTTCTCGTTAATGATGTAAAAAGAAACGTGACAGTATATAATACTGGGGCAATTGGATTAATGCTAAAATTTCTTGACGAATCAGACTGGATTTAGAAGCGGCACAAAAAAAGAATCGCATTTAGCGGAGGTTATCCTGGTTTGCAGTCCAGGCGAGATACTTAATTGCGGATGATAATTAATCAAAATGATGTCTGTGCTGCAACATTCCAGCTATCACTGAAGCTTTTTTCGCGATGCTGCAATAAAAACGTGAAATAAAATCTCATATTAAAATATCATTCTTTTTAAAATACTATTTGTTGTTATTGCTGTGGGAAAATTACAGAATTTTTTATTGAAAAGGGCAAAAAAAGATGCCAAATGCAACTCAAAGTTAAACATATGATTAGCAATAATGTTATTATAAAATCGCCAAAAAGTATATAATTGATTTGTATTATGGTTAATAGGCTAGTTTTTAGCACGATTGCGTGAAAAATAATCCCTGCATGAGGGGTTTAATTTACTGCAAAATGGCTAAATATCGGCATTTAAATGTAAACCTTTAAAAAATTACCAAAATTAATGGGACAAAGTGAAATAAATCCCATTAATTTACCAAGGTGAGACATAGATCGTAGATCCAAAGGAGCACACAGTGCGCTAGATGCGCATAACGGGCGAAAAACAAACATAACCAAAACAGGAGATATTGAAGATGAGCGATTCATATGCATACAGCATCTGCCCCAACGCAGACAATGAACTGGGGTGCTTTATAGCAGAGCTGCCTGTGGAAACATCCCACCACCGGGTAGAGTCGCAAGAGGTAAAGTGCGCCTTTGGCTTGCAGGGCATTTGCTGCAGACTATGCGCAAACGGCCCATGCCGCATCACGCCTGAAGCCCAAAGAGGAGTTTGCGGCGCAACCGCAGACGTAATTGTCGCCCGGAACTTTTTAAGGGCAGTAGCTGCCGGTTCAGGGTGTTATATCCATGTTGTGGAAAACACAGCTAGAAACCTAAAAGGCTTCTCCCAGGATGGTTTGCCAATAAAAGGAAAAGATGCCTTGGCCAAGCTTGGGAGAATGCTGAACATCAGGGAAGTCGACCCCCACAAGCTTGCTGGCAGGATAGCAGACTTGGTTTTAAGAGACCTGTACAAACCTGATTTTGAGCCAATGGCGCTTACAGAAAAAATCGCATACCCTCCAAGGTATGAAAGATGGAAAGAACTTGGAATTCTGCCTAATGGAGCGAAATCTGAAGTGTGCAAGGCTTTGGTGAAAACTTCTACCAACTTGAATTCCGATCCAGTCGATATGCTCTTAAACTGCTTGAAGCTGGGGATATCCACAGGTATTTATGGCTTGACTCTTACAAACTTGATGAATGACATAATGCTTGGGGAGCCGAAATTGCGAGTAGCGCCTGTAGGCTTAAGGGTAATTGACCCTGATTATATAAACATAATGGTCACCGGACACCAGCACTCTTTCTACTCTGATTTGCAAGAGCGGCTCATCACACCTGAGGCGATCGCAAAAGCCAACGAGGTTGGCGCAAAGGGGTTTAGGATTGTAGGCTGCACTTGTGTGGGACAAGACTTGCAATTAAGGGGGGCATACTACCCAGAGGTATTTGAAGGCCATGCCGGCAACAACTTCACCAGCGAGGCTATCCTCGGAACGGGCGCAATTGACGCTGTGCTCACGGAGTTCAACTGCACATTGCCTGGCATTGAGCCCATATGCGAAGTGTTTATGGTCAAACAGATTTGCCTAGACAATGTAGCCCAAAAAGCCAATGCCATGCCAATGGAGTACAGTTTTGCGCAAAGGGAAGAGATCAGCGAAAAAATAATCGAGGAAGTCCTCTCAGCATACATTATGCGCCGGGAACAGGTGTCCATGAATCTCATGCCTGACCACGGTTACTCCCGTTCTTTGACGGGAGTAAGCGAAGGCTCGCTAAAAAAATTCTTGGGCGGCACTTTTGCTCCCCTTATCGAGTTGATAGCCTCTGGCGCAATAAAAGGCATAGCTAGTGTCGTCGGCTGCTCCAGCCTTTATGGGATTGGGCATGACGTTTTGACAGTAGGGTTGGTCAAAGAACTCATTTCCAGGGATATTCTAGTATTGACTGCTGGATGCACTTCAGGCGGGCTGGAAAATGTAGGTATGATGTCGCCCGAGTCGGTCGATTATGCAGGACCCACCCTTGCTGCAGTCTGTAAAAAGCTTGGCATACCTCCTGTCTTAAACTTTGGTCCATGCCTTGCAATCGGCAGGATGGAAATGGTTGCGGCAGAACTTGCTGGAGCGCTTGGAATAGATATCCCCCAACTGCCTTTAGTCATATCCGCGCCACAGTGGCTGGAGGAGCAAGCGCTCGCCGACGGCTCATTTGCGCTCGCTTTGGGCCTTCCGCTCCATTTGGGCCTTCCGCCCTTTGTCACAGGCAGCCCTGTTGCTGTCAATGTGCTTACGAGCCTTATGAAAGAATTAACCGGGGGGCAAGTCATAATCAATGCCGATGCCAAGGAATCTGCTGGCATTCTCGAGGAGATTATCATGGAGCGAAGGGCTGGTTTAGGTTTGCCAGTTTCAGCACCATAGAAAGGTTGGCGAAATGAAAAGAATCATGATAGATATCGATAAGTGCACCGGTTGTTTGAATTGTTCAATCGCTTGCATGCAATCCCACCGCAAAGACGAAGGGAATTTATATACGCTCAATCTTGGCGACAAATCAAACGAATCCCGCAATTATATACGCCAGCCAGCGCCAGGCAAGTATGTCCCTTTGTTTTGCCGGCACTGTGACGATCCGGAATGTGCAATGGCTTGTATGAGCGGCGCGATAATGAAGGACAAAGAAACCGGGTTGATGCGCTACTTCGACGAAAAATGCGCTTCATGCTTTATGTGTGTAATGAATTGCAGCTACGGCATGACCAGGCCCGGTAAAAGCAGCAAAGTCATCAAGTGCGACTTTTGCGCCCACGACCCGCTAGGACCGAATTGTGTCCGCATGTGCCCTAATAAATCTATTTATATTGCAGAGGTGGTGGCAAAATGAAACATGTAATTATTGGCGCGGGCGCCGCCGGCATCATCGCAGCTAGAACTATCAGAGAATTAAAACCCAATGACGAGATAGTAATCATTTCAAAAGACGAGCATATTATTTCCAGGTGCCTGCTCCACAGATATATCTGCGGAGAGCGCAGGGAAGACCAGTTGAGCTTTATTGAAGATGGTTTCTTTGAGGACAACCGTATAGAATGGATCCGAGGAGGCAATGTCAACAAGCTAGACGCTTCCGCTAAGATTGTGTATTATAGCGGTTCTTCAACAACCTTCGACACGCTGCTGATTGCCACAGGGGCGAAGGCCTTTATTCCGCCTGTCGGCACGCTGCGCACAGCAAAAAATGTATTTGGGCTAAGGGATTTTGGTGATGCGAAAGCCATCGCCGAGATCGTGGAGACGGCAAATAAAATTGTTGTGATAGGCGCAGGTTTTGTGGACTTGGATGCGGCTTACGCGTTTACTAGGCTGAAAAAAGATGTGCATATTATTGATGTTGCCCCCCATGTGTTGTCTGCAAATTTGGATGCCCAGTCAGCTGTGGCATACCAGAGGAGGTTTGAAGACGCAGGATGCAGGTTTACTTTCGGGTATGGTGTCTACGACACTGTGGAAAGCGAGCCGGGTAAAATAAGCCAAGTAATCTTGGAAAACGGCCAGGCGCTGGACTGTGACTTTGTTGTCGTGTCAACAGGGGTTTACCCGGCAAGAGAGCTGCTTGATGGGAGTGGTGTTGTGATTGACAAGCTCGCTATGGTTAATGAATATATGGAGACAAACATCAAAGGCATCTATGCCGCAGGGGATGTTGCCGGCTTGTCAGGCATATGGCCCAATGCCCGCAGGCAAGGCGAGGTTGCTGCGCGCAATATGTGCGGGTTTGAGACTGTCTATGAGGATTCCTTTGCTCTGAAGAATACAGTGAATTTCTATGATCTTGCCACATTGACGGTGGGGGTGCTTGCCCCTGAAGATGGCGACATTGTGATTACCCGCACTGAAACGGATTTATACCAGAGATTGATACTCAGGGGAGGGTGTGTTGTTGGGGCGATTCTCCAAGGTGATATCTCGAATGCTGGGTTCTGGCAGTATTTGATAAAGAAGCAAATTCCGGTAGACAAGATTGACAAACCAATTTGGAAAATTTCTTTTGCCGACTTTTGTGGTGTCAGCGAGACAGGAGACTATTATTGGCAACATGCTTGAGCAGTAGTGTCGAGAACTGAGCAAATGCCATTGACCTTGAGGATATCTCTTGAAGGCTAAAGGACATGTCAACCTCAAAGCTGGCAGCAATATTCCATGGCGAGTTATATAGCTTGTTTTCTCCGGGCGAAGGGATGTATGCGCCTTCGTTAATCATTTTTAGTTTGATGTTCTTGATGCCATAGGCGCTTGCAAGTATAACACTGTGGAACGTGTAACCCATTCCTTCCCTGCGAAGCAAAAACCTGTCTCGCAGAATTCCCAAAAATTACAGAAAAATCAGGTTATTACTCGTCCTGTCAACCTCATCAACCAATGGACGGCTTTTCTGTCTTTGCAAAGCTTGTCAAAGTGAAAACCCAACAGGCCAAGGCCCGTGACGTTTTCATCAAGCCACAACACTAGCATAATCCTCATCAATGCTTTCAAGGGATTTGCTAACTTGCAAAAGAAACCTCTGGCAAAACAGTGCTGGATTTTCAAACATGTTGTCACCTGTGCCCTCGAAGCTGATTCTCACACAGGTGTATTAGCTAGGCAGCATCTTTTGGAGCATGCTGAGCGTTGTGGTTTTTCCATATGCCTCGCGCGGCTTATCATGAAATAACAACCGCTATCTACCAGTTTGAATATTTTTTCTAGCTTGTCACTAATGTCCACCATAGTCCAGCGACGGTGCACACACTCCTGTCACGTTGAAGCTGCGCATTTAGTTTCCTCCCTTGTGGGTATATATAGGGATTGTAAGCAAATATTATCAACAGAGCGAATAATGATTGTAGAGCAAAAATCGCTGAAAATGCAACTTTTGTGGTTAGTAGCCGTGGTCCAATACTTCAAGGAATGAGAAGAGAATAACAAGTTGCAAGTTGAGCCTCTTTAAGAGGCTGTTAGCAGTAGATGCCTATGAAACCTCCATTCAAGCGGGTTTCATAGGCATCGCTTTGGAGAGGCCAACGCCATGCCTTCATTTGTAGCGGGTGCCATGATGTTGCTAATATTTTTCAAGTGGCTAAAAACCTGGTTTGCCAAGGCTTATTGGCACTATTTTGATGTTTTTTGTATTCGAATTTGCGCAATAAAGTGTCTTTTGGGATCCATGCTTACATATAGTATTGGCGAGGCATAAACGTGAAGATAGTAAATGTTTAAAAATGGAAGCAAAAAATTGAAAGGCGGTTAATTATGAGCAATTTTTTTAAAGACTTAAAAGACAAAATTACAGCAAAGCCAGAACCTACTCCACCAGCCACATCTAAACCTGTTATCCCTCCAACAGCTGCAGAAAGAGTTGACAGTCCAAGGCTTCCACCCCGAATTCCTGCGGCGGCTCCAGCGAAACCCATTGAGCCAGCCAACCGGGAAGCTGCAAATACCTTTGAGAATTATATAGTCAACAAAGGCGATTCCCTCTGGAAGATCGCTGCGGAGAAACTTGGGAGTGGAAACCGTTATGCCGAGATCCAGAAACTAAATAACCTTTCCACTGATGTGATACATCCAGGGCAAGTGTTGAAGATACCTCCAAAATAATGCTTCAATCATGCAAAAACTGTATTCATTTTGCACTGGGCGATGCCCCAATAAAAGAAGGTGAGGGCCTGTTTTTGAGGATAAACTAGCAAGGCATATCAAATATTCAAAAATAGGCTGATCCAAAGGTAAAAACAGAATCCATTTGCTTGCTGCTGCATTTTTCTATAACTATTTTGACAACCTATACGCAACCAGCCCATGGTTTGCTAATAATTGCGAAGCAATAAGGTTTGGCGCAAACCAGCCAGAGCCCATGATATTATTTTTTTTCCTCAATAACGCAACACTGATGGCAACGCTCCAAAAAGACTGTTCAAAAAACCGCAGAACCCCGTTTGTGCTGGATTTCTGCGGTTTTGTTTATTTTGGATTGCGGGGAGCATATGGCTTTCGGGTTCGCCTTGCCCTGTTCGCCCGTCTTTTTTCAGCTGCTTCTCTTCTTCTAAGGCTGTTTTCTCTCCTTGCTTGCACAATACTGGAATACCTTTCGAAGGAGCTGGCTCTTCTATGACGCCTGTTGGGCATGTTTGAATATGCATTGAGAGCCAAGGCCAGCTTGCCCATTATGAACATTTGGCTCATAGCCACAGTGGAGACCACATCCCTCAAACTTTCGTTGAGTATTAGCAATTCCAGCAGAGTGGGCGGGCGCGCCATCGGCGTTGCGCCCGGCACACTGCCGATGGCGACTTGCATCTGTTCCCCTTGGGCATTTAGGATATGGCTTAGGGCTAGCATTTCAAAGGCAGTGGACGAAATAATTTGCCCTATTGAGTTTTCAATTGTGATGTTTGTTTGGTTTGGGAATTCTGGCAATGACATTGCCTTCCTCCTAGTGCATCGAGTAGAGTGTGGTTGGTTATGTTTCTATGTTTAGGCGTAATTTTAATCAAAGCCCTCTATCTCAATGAAATAGGGGGCTTTGACTGCCTAATTAATGTACTGGTTGGATACTCTTATGGATGGCGATTTTATTACGGCGTGGTGTCTTCAGTGGCCATCCTTAGGGCGTCCATGGCGCTAGACATCTTGCCGAGCAAAAACATTTGGCTCATTGAGACAGTTGAGATCATGTCTTTTACGCTGTTGTTGATATCAATGATATCTTCTACTGTTACATTACCTGGTCCTGGAATCGGAATTGGAGGACCTGTGGGGTCATCTGGATCTGGCGCTGTTAAAGTGCCAAGTACGAATTGCAGTTTTTCGCCTTCGGCGTTCAATATGTGGCTTAATGCCAACTCTTCCATTGCGATAGAAGAGAAAATTTGCCCTATTGCGCCTTGCATGTATTCATTAGAATCAATAGTCGTATCAAATACCGGAAATTCTGGTAAACCCATTTATGTTGTTCTCCTTTTAAGAGTATATATAAAATTCATGGCAGTATATAATATTGCTGCAATCGCTAAATGGTATCTATTTTAAGCCACAAAGTCAATTTATTAATTAATTTGCCCACCATATAGTAGCTAACGCCATGCCTTTAAAGCAGTTTTATAATTATTTCGCCATTTGTTGAACACAAAAGAACTGTTTGCTTTCACTCTGTTAAGCAGCCAAAAGAGCTGGATGACAATTCTGTTGGTGTGTGTAAATCCAATCAATGAAAGAATATCAATAATTATTTATTGTAATACGATAAATAATTATTGATATTCTTTCATCTTTCTGTTATATTGCCTTTAGCATACACCAAAGGAGATTCTTATGTCATCAAAATCTTTAGCAAATCTAATGAAGCTGTCTATTTGCGCCACAACAACATGCGCGTTGTTCTTGTGTTTAATAGTAATACCAGAATGGGGCAAAGGCCTGGTGGCATCCCGCCCAGAGTTCTTGGGCTGGTTTTGGCCATGGCTGGTATTTGCCTGGCTTGTGTCAATGCCCTTGTTTATGATACTCGTTTTGATATGGAAGGTTTCAAATGCTGTTATGTTGGAAAGCGTGTTTACCCTGAGGACAGCAAGCTGGGTCAAGATCGGGGCTATGTTGATGCTCTTTGACGCAGTCTTCCTGGTGTTGGGCAACATAGCATTGCTGGTGGCTGGCATGAACCATCCTGGAATGCTTGTCTTTTGCTGCATAGCTGCTATTTTTGCTATTGCCCTTGGGGTTCTAGCGGCAGTTTTGTCAAGATACCTGACAAAAGCAGCCATACTCCAAGAAGAGGCAGACGGCACCTTATGATCATCATCAATGTGGATGTGATGTTGGCAAAACGGAAAATGAGTGTTACAGAACTTGCTGGGAAGGTAGGGTTTACAATGGCGAATGTCTCGATGATCAAAACAGGCAAGGTCAAAGCCCTTAAGATGACTACCTTGGACAAGTTGTGCGACGCGCTCGATTGCCAGCCTGGTGATATTCTGGAATACCGGAAAGAGGGGCAGAATTGATTAAGCTATTATTGATCCAACCGGAAAACGCGGAAATAAAGCGTTGGCGCAGGCGCCAGTTTAACAACTTCTCGCAAATCACAATGCCGTACTTGGCTGCTTTTGTTGACAGCCGCTATTTCGAGATCACCATAATTGATGAATACAACCAGAAAATACCATATAGCAACAACTTTGACCTGGCTGCTATCACCGTCAACACCCCCAATGCGCCACATAGCTACCAAATTAGTGAAAAACTGCGCAAAGCAGGGGTCAAGGTTGTGATGGGCGGGCCCCATGTGACTCTTATGCCTGATGAAGCAATGCAGCATGCTGATTTTATCGTAGCTGGGGAAGGGGAGGAGGTTTGGCCGGTTTTTTTAGAAGAGTTCAGATTGGGAAACCCCAAGCAAGTCTACATAAGCGAAAGCCCTCCAAGGCTTGATAGCCTGCCGGCACCGCGCTGGGATTTGGTAAAGCGCGCCCCGATGATGAAAGGCGCAGTCTTTGCCACGAGGGGTTGCCCGTACAACTGCCGCTACTGCAACTTGAAGCAGATATACCACGCTGGATTTCGCAAAAGGCCTGTAATCGAAGTGGTAGAAGAGTTGATGATGTCAAAATCGCGGTTTTTTGTGTTTTGGGACGACAACTTGTTTGCTGATGGCATCTACGCAAAAGAGTTGATGAGGGCGCTTGCCCCTTTGAAACGCAAATGGGCAGCCCAAGCCACCCTAAAGGATTGTAATGATGACAGTTTGCTTGAACTGGCAA
This sequence comes from Eubacteriaceae bacterium, assembly GCA_009782875.1. Taxonomy (GTDB): domain Bacteria; phylum Bacillota; class Clostridia; order Eubacteriales; family Anaerofustaceae; genus WRIE01. The sequence continues at coordinate 17,058 of WRIE01000060.1, forward strand.
AAGCAGCTGGCTGTTTGTATATATTTGCCGGAATCGAGTCATTCCAAGAAAGCTCCCTTAAAGATGCAGGAAAAGAGATAAACCAGGTAGATGTCTACAGCCATATTATCGACAAGATTCATAGCCATGGGATTATGGTCCAAGCAGGGATCGTTTTCGGCTTTGACAGCGACACAGAAGATATATTTGACAAAACCCTTTACACCTGTGAAAAGTTGGGCATAGACGGGGCTACTGTGAGTTTGCTGACCCCCTTTCCCAAAACCCCGATTTATGAACAGTACAAAAAAGAAGGCAGGCTCACGAAAGAAGACTGGAGCCATTACAATGGGAAAACAGCAGTCGCGTTTAGCCCTTCAAATATGGATGAGGCCCAGCTGTGGGAAGGGTACGCCAGGTTTATAAAGAGATTTTACTCCATTGGATCATTTATTCGCAGAATGTCTGTTTCAAGGACAAACATTCTGGTGAATTTAGCGATAAACCTTGGATACAAGCTTGGAATACGAAAGAATGTGGATTAAGCCAAGCCCTAATGTGCAAATAAGGCTTTAGGGCTTGTTAGCCTACTAGCTTGGTTGATAATCTTGCGGAAAAGAGAAATAACCGGCATTGCTGCAGTTGCCAAGCTCGCTGTGATTAACTTGGAGGTATGTTGTTAATTTGCCATCACGGTTCGAAGGCGCAGTAGCCATCAGCTTGGGAAATTATCTTTGACCATTGTTTTCAGGGGCAGCGACACCACGCAGGTATGCCATTTGAATTAATGCAAAGCTTGGACATTTTGTGTTTTCTGTGCGCATAATAAATAATGTCTACCGTTTTGCATAAACTTTCATCAATGCAATTTCAATATGCGAATCTAGCCATTGGTTGACGGAACACTGGAAAGATGGTAGTATTGCAGTGCCGGTCGTTATGTTATACTTGGTTTATTGGCTAATATAACATAGCAATTAAAACAAGAGAGGGCGCCCCGTATATTCCGTCAAGAATGGAAAACGGTAGTTGGCATATGAAAAAAAGCTTTGGCCAGGTATTCAAAGAGACCATGGAGATAAAAGAGGCTAAAATCTGCTTTATTATTACACTTGCAGGGATAGCAGCAACAGCAATAAGCCCGCTGGTTATTAAAAACGATACTGCGCTTTTGATTGTGATTTTTGGCATCACTTCCATTATGTATTTGGTGATGAACCGCTTTAACGAATGGGTAGCTTTTGTCAGGGAGGGGGGGGTGTTAAGCCAAGATACAGGGGCTAACAAGCAGCCCGCCGAACCGAAGCAGAATACTACAAAGAAAAAAAAGAAAAAAAAGAAGTGGTAGCGATTGATTGCCTAGGAGCTGGATTGACAGGTTTTTAATAAGCCAAACTAGTACTGCGAGGTGCAAATGAAGAGTTTTTGGCAGGTCATGAAAGAAGCAATGCAAATTCAGGAAGCGCAATATTGCGCAATTATCAGCATTGTGAGTTTGATTGCAAGCGCTTTTATCCCATTTGTAGTGCATAATGACAACCTGCAAGTTGTAGCTATGCTGGTTGCAGGCTTCACTTCGATGTCTGCGGTGAACCGCCTTGCTGGTTATATAAAGACTATAAGAACCCGAGACCTTGAACAAGCCAGAAAGCAAACTGGAGGAAAAGGCTCAGGCAACGAAAAAAAGAAGAATAGAAGATAAAGTGGTTCTAAGCCGCCATTTATCCAAAAGACGGCGGTTCTCTATTGCCAGCAAAAAACAAAAGTGGGGCTTGAATTGAAATTCCCGTTAACAATGGGCAGGCCCATTGTCTTTAAAACCATCAAGAAGCGTACAAGCGGTTTGATGGTTTTTATTTCTGCCCTAGGCTTTAGCCTGTTGATGGCATGGGGCACTTTGCATCGAATCGATGCGAAGTGTCAAATGCCATCAACAAAAAACCACCCGCTATGCGGGTGGGAGTCAAAAAGTTATACAA
>WRIE01000061.1 GCA_009782875.1 Eubacteriaceae bacterium
AGGTTTGCGAAAGGCACTTGAGCACATTTTGCCAAATGTTTGTATTGTCATTTATTTCAGTTCTTTTGAGGAGATACTAAACATCCTCTTATATAACATTGGGGCAATGCATTATTGGCAGCTTGGGTGCTTTGGGCGACTAGTCGGATATGCATCCATGAATGTTGTCCTTCTATTATTCTTACAAGGAGATTGCGCAATCCCATAGAAAACTTTGGGCATCATGCGTAAAAAATGGATGACTGGAAGAGAAATCTATCAAATTTGGGCTCCAGCCAGGGCAAGATGGGTAGAGTGGGCAAGACCTGTCCATTTTGTGGCTGCAGACAGCCAACATTGGAAAGATATACGTGTAGCAATGTTTTCAGCCCCTCCAATAAGTTATGTGGACAAAGCCAAAACTGGAATAGCCATTATTCTAGACCTCCCTGCCCATAACGGAATCTTGGAAGGGATTGCGCTTGCCAAGATTGGATTTCGGCCAATTCCCATATACAACGGGACGAACCCTCCACAAGAATCAAAAGCCCTCATAGACAACCACACAATTGCAAGCGCATTGGCTTGGGGAGGTTCCTTGCTAGCTGATATCGAGTTGCCAGCTGACGCGCCTCCTGTTTTTTTACTAGACAGCAACCGTACCCATAGGCACAGAATGGATGCGTCTGATTTTGACAACAGCTGGGATGTGTATGGTCAGGATATGCCTTCGGCACAGTATTTTTTGGATCATGGAATCAACACTATCATTGTGAGGGCAGAGAAGGTTCAAAGAGATTTGATGAAGCTGCTATTCAATTTCCAAAGCAATGGCATCAATGTTTTCACTACTAATGGATCTGGGGTGCCAAAGAGGGTTATCCACCCACTGTTAATACGCTCAAGGATCTATAAGCGGTGGCTTGAAAAGCCTGGTCGACTAGGCTAAGGCTGCGATGCTTTGGATAACAACAAGCTGTGAATGATACCCTAGTTGCGGCTTGCGGCTCTTATAAGAAGGCTCTCTGAACAGCTTGCCAGGGCAATGGGCAGTTGAATTATCCAACCTGTTGCTGCTGTGGCAGATGAGAACCTAAAAACCTGTTTGCAGACCACTCAAAGGCAAAAAAACACCACAACCAAGTGGAATTCCAAGAATTCCAAATATCAGGCTGGTTTGTTTCTCAATGATTTGGCTGTGAATAGCGGAATCAGGGGGCCATGCGACTGAGCTTTTGTCCTGGTGGCATATTTGTCGAAATTTTTCTGTTGGTTATTAATAAAAACCGGAAAACCGTGTAAACAGCCTTCCCAAAAGATTTGAAACTTCTCAAACAAAAACGCGGATGGCGGTGTAATTATAAATATAGAATCAATGCAATACTTTCTGGACAATCAGGCAAAAATTAGAAGCGCTCTGGAATTGACAAGTTTAGCAAGAAAGGATAGCTAGTTTATTATGGTGGAATTTGGCGGCAAGATCCTCCAATTTGGCTTTGGCGCTGTCGGAAAAAGCTTTTATGAGAAAGTCGCCATGGAGGTGAAATTTGATGAGTACAAATACTTTGTTATCACGAGACACCAAGAGGATTTTAACGTTTTTATCAATCTTGGGGGCATGGCGGCAAACTTTGCGGCTTGCGAAATAACAAAAGACAATTTTCGCCGTGTATTTGGAGAGTACTTGGACAGCGGTGATTTGCTCTTGGATTTTGCAGATACTGTTGGCACAAAAGACATATGTGATTGGTGCGCTGAAAAAAACATAATGTACCTCAATACCGGGGATGCCGATTGGCCTGAAAATTGGCTGAATATTTTCGAACAAAGCAAAAACCTGAACGATATTATACAAAAGCACAAAAACAACAGCAATACAAACATCCATCCGATAGTATTGCAGCATGGCAACAACCCGGGGCTGGTCTCGCATTTTGTAAAGGCAGCTATTGAGTACATTGCCAAAACCCAATTTAAGAGAAATAAAGAGCTCAAAAGCTTTATCAAAAAAAATGAATTCAATAAAGCGGCCCAATTGCTTGGTATCAAAACAATCCATGTAAATGACATAGATTTGCAAGTAATCGATGGCAGCTATAAGAGGGGCGAGTTAATGAACACTTGGTGTATCGATTCGTTCTTCTTCGAAATGCTAAGTGAAGGAGCTATGGTTCTTGGAAGCCATGAGGATGCCGATTTTCAAGATGCTTGGAATAATCTTGATGTTGAAAATGGCTATTTGGAGTATAAGAAACCTGCTGCCGGTGTGAGGGTGGGCACATTTTATCCCAAAGGGGCATTTGCTGGCTTTCCAGTCCCCCATGAAGAAATTTTATCAATAGCTAAGAGTCTTCAAGTAATACTGGACGGAAAGGTTGTTTACCGCCCGTCAGTCATGTTTCTATACCAGCCATGTTCTTTGGCCACAGAATACATGAGCAAGGCGAAGGTAAATGAATACCCAAATCCAGATTCCACAAAACCACTTGACTGTGAAAATGCAGATGGGCAAACCATTATCAGAGGGTATGAGTATCCATTGCGCGCAGAAATAGTTTATAGGGAAAAAATATTATCTGGGACTGAATACGTAGGGATTTATCTTGCCGGAGACCAATTTCGCCCAGTTTGGGTAGGCAACCGGGTAGAACTGCCCTATTTGTATATGAAGGAGAAAGGCTCTTACTGGCAAACACCAACAATAACCCCTGTGGCAGTGTCCGCATTAGCAGCTGTTTGTTGGATGGTAAAAAATGTACACAAAGGGGGTATCTTCTTTCCAGACGAAATTGATGGTTATAAAGACATCCTGAAAATTGCTGAAAAGCATATCTCGAAAACAATTTATATGACTTTTGACGAGATCTCAATATGACCATCCAACAAGTCTTAGTGCGTTATAATTTGTATTGGTTTTTCGATATAATAAATCTAGCACTGCCAACCTGTTGAATTGCATTGTTCTCTACTGGGTTCAGAGTTGCTTCGATGCCTACATCCCTAAGATTCTAAATTGGCGCTCAAAGTGGGCAATTGTTCCCTGCAGCTCCTCGATTGCTTAGTCCAATGCCACTTTTGAGCAACGTTAGTGCTGCTCGTATTGGTCATTATTCGTTCTCCTTGTATATTTTTTATCTGCTTCCAGTTCGGCGATGTATCCCTTGTCCTATCATTGAATGTGGTCTGCTTTTTTCTCCAGCTTATTCTTGCTAACGCCGGCTATCCAGGCAAATCTGCGCTGCCGTATCCCAAAGGCGCTCATTCACAAAAGCGAATGGTTTATGCGGCTCAATGGCCGCCGCCGCCGCCACCGCCGCCTCTCCCGCCACCGCCATAACCGCCACTCCCCCCAGATCGTGAAGAGGCTGACGCTGAGCGCACAGATGAGCGGAAGGAAGAATGGCTTGACCGGAAACCACTTGACCTCGGGTAAGAGCTATTCCTAAGAATTGGGCTGTCTTCTGGATTTGGGCACCTTATTTTTAAAGCTTCAATGACTTTGTCGGAAATGCCAAAGGCAGTGGCGTATATCAAATAGCTTTCCCAAATTGGCAATTCAACCACGGTGCGCTCATTCATAAGGGTTTCGCTGCTCAAGAAATTATAAAGGCCTAGCCACTTTGCATATTCATCTTCGCCAAACTGGGTCAGCAATACAAATTTGGAATGCTCTTTATATAGGATAACAGCGCTTGTAATCATACTTGCGCCCAAAATCCAGAATCCTCCAAAAGCCAGGTCAAGCCTGGAAAGGCGGCTTGCCAAGTTTCCAACCAAAATTACCAATGAGCCTATGACACCCAACAAGCTGGCTAACCATGCTATCTCTTCTCTTGGCTGATTGATTTGGGCTTTTTGGAAATAGCCATCAGAAACCCCAATTGCAGTCAAGGTATTTTGAACATTGGTAACAAATGAATGGGTGTGCTCATAATCGTCAGTGATTTTTTGCTGGAATGTTTCCAGCGGGATTTGCATTAACCCGTTCTTTCCAATGGTTGCATGGCGCAGGATCAAATTCAAGTACAACTCCTCTGTTGGCGTAAGCTTTTTTTTGCCTGCAAACAGGAGGTTAGGGTTGGTGGAAACATCATCTAGCAGTTCGATGCCTTCTGCTTGATTGCCCTCTTCGCCAAGCCCATGGATTTGCGCGGCGCTGTTTTCGCCATCTTTTGGCTCGTCAGGCAGCGGCGAGTGTTTCACAGTTATCCTGACATTGTCGGCAAGCCAGCTGTCGCCATACTGTTTTTCAAACTCAATATACTGTTTGTGCATTAAACTAAGCACAATAGCCGCATAATCATTTTGGATATCGTTTGGCGCCCTGTGTTTGCAAAACACTAGCTTGGTTGCGAATACAGGGTCAAGCTCGCTTGGGATGTCCCGGAAATACTCCATTTCGATAGCGGGGCTATAAAGGATGTAGCGCTTCTTTATCTGTTCGTTCTTGCTAAAAGCAAATTTGACGACTAAAAATGCGCCTAAAGAAAGGGCAGCGAATGCCGCAATTTTTATTGTTCTAAATTTCTTGGCGAGCGCATCGTATTTTTCGAGCTCGCCCATTTCCTTTTCTAGCACGTCGCTATTGCTATGAGTGTTTGTTGGCGCATTCTGGGTGAATGCATATTTGTCGTCGCCATATGAGACCAGCGCGAATTCGATATATTGGTTGTACGGCCGGAATTTTAACTGTTTTTGGTCTAGCTCAAAGGAAAAAGTATTGTAGCCCGGATTTCTTGAGCTAGATTCCTCAAAGGGGAATGATTGGGAATTTGTCCCAAGAGTTGCTGCGAAATAGTTCCCGTCTTCAGGCATCATGTTGTTTGGAAACAAAATCTCGGCTTTAAAAGATTTGAGATTCTTGACATCCTTTTCTGAGAAAAGTGTTATATACAACTCCGAGGAGTCGCCGTAACGCAAAGCGGCATTTCGCATCTCGTATCCAACTTCAAAAATAATTGTGTCGCGGTAAATGCCTTCTACATAAAAGAGCACGCATTCGTACTGCCGCAGCCTTTCGTTGTAAGGCCCAGGGCTGTGGAACCACCTGTGTGGGTGGCTGGTGTAATCAGAGTCGAACCAATACAGTTTGGGGGACTGCTCATAATAAAAATCAGGCTCGTCGCCTTTTGATATGCGCTTGACATAGTTTACTTTGTAATCGACTTTTAGGCCGTCCACATAATCCTCGCATAAGTCTCTGTATAACTCCCAATATAGATTGGAATTCGACATAGCATGCACATCAAAAGTCAGGCGCTCAGTGACAATAATACGCCCATCGCCTTCCGGGGCAACAACTGCCCTGTAATCAACTTCAGTTATCTTCGCATAATCGAATGGGTTCCAGAGATACTCGCCATCCTCATCCGGTATAAACATTATTGCCCCAAGAAAAGCGCTGATGGTGACCAATGCTACCGCAAGTCCAATCACAACCTCTTTTAACAGTTTCTTTCGCATACGATTCCGCATATGTTTATTATCCCCACCATAAAAATTTGGTTTGCTACATCAGTATACCATATCACTGGCATCATATTTCCATTGGCTGCTTGATTGCGCATATTGAATGGGCATAATGATTAATTATTAGGTCAAATTTTAATATCAAAAATTGCCAAGAGGGCAAACTACTGCTATTGCCAACTGCCTGTTCTGCGCGTTGTAAAGCTGATTTGTTGACAAAACGCTGCTATTCTACTAGAATATCATCAAAGTGCAACAATTAGGTTTGTAGCTATATACAGCAAAACTATCAATAAGGAGAGCCCTATGGCGTTCAAAGAACTCAGTAAGGAACGAGTATCTCAAATAGAAAAGGAAATAGCTAAACACTGGAAGAGCATTGACATTCTCAATAAAACAACAGAAGCCCGCAAAGATTGCGAGAACTGGGTTTTTTACGAGGGTCCTCCAACAGCGAATGGCCGCCCGGGCATTCACCATATCATTGCCCGGGCTCTTAAAGATTCTGTCAACAAGTACAAAACCATGCAAGGCTACCGGGTCGTAAAAAAAGGCGGATGGGACACCCATGGACTTCCTGTAGAAATTGAGGTTGAAAAAGCCCTGAAACTTGACGGGAAAAAAGATATCGAGGCTTACGGAATTGCTAATTTCAATGAGAAATGCCGTGAATCAGTCTTTTCTTATGAAGCCACATGGCGTGAAATGACAGAGAAGATGGGTTATTTCATCGACATGGACAATCCTTATATCACCTTGGACAATAATTATATTGAAAGTGTCTGGTGGATTCTTGACAAGTATTTCAAAGAAGGCTTGATATATGAAGGGTACAAGATCCTCCCGTATTGCCCAAGATGCGGAACCGGGCTTGCTTCCCATGAGGTTGCCCAAGGGTATTTGGAAATAACATCAGAGACTGTCACCGTCAAATTCAAATTGGATGGAAAAGATGAGTACTTCCTTGTCTGGACAACAACACCATGGACATTGGCCTCGAACACTGCTTTGGCAGTGAACGCCAATCTCGATTATGTCCGCGCCAAACATGAGGGTGTTGTATATGTGTTGGCTGCAGAAAAAGCTGGGGAAGTGCTTGGCGAAGGTTTTGAGATTATTGGGACTGTCAAGGGCAAGGATTTGGAAGGGGTCAGGTATGAGCAGCTAATGCCATTCCTCTCAACCGCGGATATGCCCGGCAAAACAAGCTTCATGGTATGCTGCGGAGATTTTGTCACCGTTGAAGACGGCACAGGCATTGTCCACTGCGCCCCTGCTTTTGGTGAAGACGATTTTAGCCTGTCCCAAAAGTATAATTTGGCATTCTTAAACCCGGTTGACGAGAGAGGGGCTTATACAGCTACCCCTTGGAAAGGGATGTTTGCCATTGACGCGGACAAAGAAATAGTCGAGTGGCTAAAAACCAATGGAAAGCTGTTCAAAAAACAAAAAATGCAGCATAATTACCCCCATTGCTGGCGATGCAGAACACCTCTTTTGTATTATGCAAGGCAAAGCTGGTATATTGCTGTTACCCAATATAAAGACCAATTGATAAAAGCGAACCAGGAAGTAGAGTGGTATCCCTCTTTCATTGGCGAGGGCAGATTTGGCAATTGGCTTGAGAACCTGAAAGACTGGGCGATATCCAGAAATAGGTACTGGGGCACGCCATTGAATATTTGGAAATGCGAATGCGGCCATGCCCAAAGCGTGGGGTCGCGCGAAGAACTCGCCCGACTGTCAATCGAAGACATCCCGGCTGATATTGAGTTGCACAGGCCTTTTGTGGATGATGTGCACATCAAATGCCCGAAATGCCAAAATGCTATGGGGCGCGTCAAGGACGTGATTGACTGTTGGTTTGACTCGGGCTCTATGCCTTTTGCCCAATATCATTACCCCTTTGGCGACACAACTGAGCAGAATGACCAATTTCCTGCAGATTTTATATGTGAAGGCATTGACCAGACAAGGGGATGGTTTTACTCGTTGATGGCAATCGGCGTTTTCTTGTCAGGCCATTCCCCTTACAAGAGGGTCCTAGTCAACGATTTGATACTTGACAAAGAAGGCTTGAAGATGAGCAAGTCCAGGGGCAACACAGTCGACCCCTTTGAAATGTTTGAGACATATGGGGCGGACGCTTTGCGCTGGTATTTGCTTGCCGGATCCCCGGTTTGGCAGCCGACAAGGTTCGACGATGAAGGCCTAAAGGAAGTAATTAGCAAATTTTTTATAACTTTCAGGAACGCCTACAGCTTTTTTGCGCTGTACGCCAATGCTGACGGCATTGACCCAAGGGATTTCGCCAGTGAGGATGTCCAACAACAAGATATTGACCGATGGCTTCTTTCAAGGTACAATTCGATGCTCAAAGAGGTTATCCAATCAATGGACGTATTTGACATGACAAGAACTGTGCGCAAAATCCAAGAATTTGTTAATGAGGATTTGTCAAATTGGTTTATTAGGCGTTGCAGGCGGCGTTTTTGGGCAGATGATCTTGACGATTCAAAAAAGAGCGTGTATTTGACTGCATTCAACGTGCTAGAGGGCGTCTCAAGAATAGCAGCCCCATTTGCGCCGTATATTGCAGAAGAAATCTACACACGCTTGACAGGCAACGAGTCGGTCCATTTGGCTGATTACCCGCAAGTGGAAGAGTCTTTGATCGACTTGGAGCTTGAGGAAAAGATGGCGCTGGCAAGGCAGCTGACCAGCATGGGGCGAAGCGCTAGGGAAGAGGCTGGCATTAAAGTCAGGCAGCCTATCGCCCAAGTAATCGTCGATGGCGCTTATTGCGCCAAGATGCAAGGCATTGAGGAATTGGTGCTTGAAGAGCTGAACGCAAAAGAAATTTCGTTCCAAAATGACCTGTCTGAGTATATGGACTATTCATTGAAGCCTGACTACAGGGTATCTGGGCGTATTTATGGCGCATTGATCAAACCTCTTGCAACATATCTGCAAAACCTTGAGGACCCGAACTCTTTCCTTGCAGAGCTGGAAAAAGGGGGTGCCGAGGTGGAACTGGATGGCACTGCCATTACTGTCATGCAGGAGCATATTGAGGCAAAAACTTCGGCAAAGCCTGGGTTCAATGTCCAAGTGGATGGGGGAGTGTTTATAGCGATAAACACTGAGCTCTCAGATGAGTTGCTAGCCGAAGGCATTGCCAGGGAGCTAGTCTCAAAAATCCAGCAGTTGAGGAAAAACAAAGGGCTTGAAATAACTGACCGTATCCGTGTGCAGATCCAGTCAAGCGGGTTTGTGCTTGAGTCAGTGGCCAAGTTTGAGAATTATATTTCGAGCGAAGTGCTTTCAGTAGAAACAGGGCTTGGCGGCGATTCTGTTGGCGAAGAAATGGATATCAATGGCTATAAGGCAGTAGTCTCCATTTCTAAAGCATAAGCATATTAATTAGCGGCGAAGGCAGGTGAATCCTGCCAAGCTGTTTGAAGAGCATGATAAAAAAGGGAACGGCGGTTTTTGCCGCCTAGTTCCCTTTTTTACAACAGTTATTTCAGGCTCATTGTGTCTTTGAACTCGCTAAAAAGCTTAAGGTCGCTTGGACCAAGGATTTTATCGCTAGACACAAAAATCGAGTATTGCCTTTTATCAAATATGAAGAATACTTGCTGGTTCGATTTTACAAGCTCGCCATCAACTGTTCTCAAGCTATATGCGGCTTCAATGGCGCTTGCCCCGGCTACAACAGTTTCCAGCATCTCGTATTCGGGCACCAGCATGTCGTCGGTCACCAATGTTTCAATATTTTGGATCATATCCGCTTTGAGATATATGAAAACTGATTCTGGGTCGTTTTGGTCAAGGGTGATCTCAAGGATCAGGCTGATCATGTTGAGGTTGATCTCATTGGAAGTGACAGTGACTGTCAAGCCGCTAGGTGTGATATAGGCAATGCCTAGATCCGGGTATACATAGTATTCTTCCCAATCAGCGGGTATCCTGTAGTCCATGGCATTCAACTTCTCGGCTTTGCTCCAGCCTTTTGGAGGCTCAGCCCCGGGAGTAATGGTGTATTCGAAGTTGCCTGACTCATCCCAAGTGTAGGTAAACAGGATGTTGTCAAACTTGCTTGATTGGCTAATCCTAAGATCCCTGTACTTCTCAAAGTCGTCAAGCAAGCTCTTTATGCTTCCCTCGTCAACCACAGACAGGATCGAATGGAGCAGGATGTTCACAGCTTCCACAATTTCGTCCACATGTTTGCCATCATTGAGGACAAGCCTTATGGAAACAAGCTTGTCTTCTTTGTTGACCAGGCAATCAAGCCTGGAGTCGGCTGACTCGTAAGAGGCGATATGGGAGTTGTTAAATGAAGTTGATGTGTGTTTAGAGTCAATATCATAGGACAAGGCCAAATCAGACCGGGCAAGGGCATCGTTTATAGATTCGATAAAACCGTCACTGTCTAGCTGGAAAATATCAACTTTGGAATTGGCTCCATTGCCATTTGCGTTATCTGTGGATCTTGATGCGCATCCATGCAATGATGACCATATAGCAATAAGTGCTAGAATTGCAAGCAGTTTTTTCATCAAATCTTGGCGCCAAGCGCCTCGCCAGCCAATAAAGCGGGGGAGGAATGCGCCCCTCCTATTTTAAATAAAATGCAGATTGATGCATGTGCCTTAAATGCCCAAGTTTCCGCCTATTGGGCGTGTTCTCAGTTTCATTTTGTTTAAATAAATTATACTAAAATAAATTGTGTCAAGCAATATTATGTAACACGATCGTAATATAAGTCTAAAAATCGCTAAATAATAACAAATATTAGAAATTGATTATACATATAAATTTGTCTTTTAAGTATATATTTTCAAATTCGAGAGCCGCTCCACCCAGAAAGCAGTTTAATGTATGATCATAAACCCAGAGGCTTAATATTTCTGGCTTGGAAAAGTTGGCAAAGCTGGATTCCATAAAAAAAAGAAGGCAAAAGCCTTCCATCAGGATGTGCAATGCGCCGCACCCCTTTATCAATAATAAAAGTTCGTTTATTTTTGCAAGCCGCTGGCTGCAATGGCAATCTTTGACAACTCAATGCTCAGCTCTTGGCTTACGATAGATTGTATTTGCGCTGCTTGCTGCTCAGTCAAACTTGCAGCATCGACTAAAACCCTTGCGTTTGCCACGCTGATAAATACAATGCAGTCATTGAAACCTTTGGATTTAATGCTGCCTTCCAAATTCCGCTCGGCTTCAGTCAGCCTGACCAAGCTCACCAGCTCAGCATTCGCGCTGTCAATAGCGCCTTTGTCTGAGTTCGGGTTTGAGACGATAGATTGCAAAATCTCTATGTTTTCGCTTCGGCTTGCCTCGCGCTCAATACGGTATTCATTAAAGAACCCTTCCTTAACCTTTGCGTTTCCTTCAATGACGCTGCTCAAATCAAGTTGGTCGACAAGCTTAGCGTTGTTCGGATTGTCTTCTTCGTAAACAGTCGCAGAATTGTTGCTAAAAAATGTGTAGTTTACATAGCTAGTGGCAAGGAGTGCAGCGACCAATAACCCAAGTACCACATTTTTCTTTTTTAAAATTGACATATCATCCCTCCAATTAGTTTTTCTTTGTCTTTGGCAATACTGAAATCCTGTGGGCAGGAACATCTAACAGCGACTTGACCGCATCCAAAATGTACATCCGGATGGTCGCGTCATTTGCCCCTTCTGCAGAGACAACAACGCCAATCACTTTTGGGTATGTCTTTGCAGGCGAATATGGCACTGTATCAGAACCTCTCTTTGACATAACTGCTTCTTTCATGCTAGATGATTGCTCGCTGCTGCGGGAACTAGGATCTGTTGATGCAGTTGAAGAATTTGTCTCATTGTATAAGATTTCGTCTCTAATTTCCCCATCTACAGTGATCATTACTTCTACTTTACCTACTCCTGCTATGCTTTCAAGGATTGCTTTGAGATCAGCCTCAACACTTTTCCTGTACTCTGTCGCATTTGACTGCGGTGTAGAGGCAGTTTTTTTGGCAGTTTTGCCTGAAGTGTCAACCATGCTGTATGCAAGCGCAGCGAACAACACCAGCGATGCAATCAATATGGCTTTTTCTTTGGCCTTAAGTTTTTTAAAGAAGCCGAAATGTGCGCTAATCATTATTTTTTTCACCCATTTCCGTAATATAAATATTCTCGATATCAACTGAATAGAAGTTGTTAATAATTTTTTTAACTTCCTCAAAGTTGGACACAGGACTTGCCGGCTTGATGCTAACAGACGTAATGGAGCCGAAAGACTCGCCATTGCGGTTCTCGTCAATTTCTAAGCTTACTTTGGATTCAATTCCCATCCTGGCCCGCAGGTCATTTTCAATCGACTTGGCCAAATCGGACTTGTAGCTAATTAAGATCATGTTGTTAAAAGCATTCTGCGAGCTCTCCATGGATACATCCAAACGAGTGGCGTCCACGTATAAAGATGTCCTTAGGAATACATCGTCGTAGGACTCGTGGCTGATGTAGCTGATGGCTGGTATGAGTATTGCCGCAACAAACAGCACAGAGCTCGCAAGTTTGACCTGTTTTGAATACTTCCCGCTTGGGGAGACATACCCGAGCAGAATCATTGTCATTACACAGAACACCAAGTTAGTCGCCCATTGCCTCATTTTTTCACCTCAGCATTGTGATGTAGCTTCCAGCCATCAAGAACAACGCAATTATGATGATAAACATTATTCCTACAACAAGCACGCACATGTCAATGAACAACATGCACCCGGCTGCATTGTCGACAAATTCCGAGAAACGTTTATCAGCGAATGGCTGTACGATTATCGAGCTGGCTTTAAGCGCAAAGAATACCATTGTCAGGCTGATTACCGGGGAAGCCGCGATCGACACGACAATTAACATGCCGACAATGCCAATTGTGTTTTTAATGACAAGCACAAAACCGGAAATCGTATCCAAGGATCCGCTTAAAAAACCGCCTACAACTGGGATCAAATTGCTTGCGGCATATTTGACTGCTTTTGCAGTAACACCGTCCACACTGCCAAAGCTTACTCCTTCAAAGGCGATGACCGCCGAGAAAAAAGTGAACATAATCCCTAAAGTAAAGGCGCACCCTTTCTTAATGAACTGTGTGAAAAGAGACACATCAATGCCATCAAGCAGATTTTCGACAAAATGCATAATGACAGAAAAACCCATAACCGGCAGGACAAATGAGTTCACTATGTAGGTCGTCAAGTTTGTGAACATCAACAGAGTGGGGCTCAAGACGCCGGTTGTAAGTATGCCTCCGTTTACTGCAAGCAGCACCAGGAATGCAGGTGTGGCGACATTCATGAAATCCACAAGCTCCAAGACCACCTTTGTGCACTCGGCTATCGAGTCGAAACAAACCTTGATCACAATTGTCCCGAGAGCCAGGTAGACAGCGAAAAATGTGCTGTCCCGTATGGCGTCAGAGAAAACTGGGGAGGACATGTTTGAGATCAATCCGCAGAGCGCAGCCAGAGCCACAACCTGGAAGCACAATTTGATCAAATCTCCAAGTTGTCCCCTTATTGAAGCCAATACAGCATTGACGAAGCTGGCCAGGGAGATTGATGACTCGCCCCTGAGCAAGGCCCGCAGAAAGTCTGGGATTGATGAGAAACCAAACATTTCCGCAAAACTCTCCCTTGATGTGTACTCGTCAAAGTAGCCACTGTCAAGTTGTTTGTAAAGCTCCTCAACTATTGAGCCAACCCCTTCGCTTTGGACAGTCCCCTTCGCCATTCCTTTAAAGGAGGGAAGGGTTGCAAGAAGGAGGGCGACTATCAGCGCAGTAAAGATTTTTTTCTTCATTTATTCCACCACATTGGACCGCCTTTGCTTGTCCTGTATATATTATTGGGGGGCTTGGTTGTTTAGAACCTGAAAAGATAAAAACAGTTTGCTAGATAATTGACGAGATGTACTCGAAAAGGGTGAGAACCAAAGGCAAAGAAAAGAAGGCGATCATAAACCTGGCTGAGATTTCAATCTTCCCAGCCAAAGACGAATTTCCAGCATCAGTGCATATGTCGGCAGCGAATTGCGCCAGGTAAGCGGTCCCAATAATTTTGAAGACTGCGGATAGTTGTGTGTTGGTTATCGTTGTTTTCTGGGTATAGTCATAAATCACCACTATTACGGGTGAAAGGTATGTATAGCCTATAGTCAGGATGATTATGCCCCCTGCCAAGGTTGCATAAAGCGCAAACGCCTGGTTTTGGTCTTTGAGGTAAATGTAAAGGGCAAGGGTTATTATGCCAATGCCTACAATTTTTAATATATCCATTTTTCAAACGCTCCGTAATCTTTGCTAGAATTGGAAGAGTGTCCGTACGGTTGTGAAAAAGTTGTTTATCATGTCAACAACAACGATCAACACAAGGATGACCCCTACAACAGTGACCATAGTCGCCATGTCATCTCTGCCATTCTTTGACAGGATTTGGTTTACTACAGTAATAACGATGCCGATGCCTGCAATTTTGAAAATAATGTCGATGTCCATTCTTTTCTCCTCTTAAACTATTAGAATAATAATAAAAGCCCCTGCGGCCAACGATAGCTTTCTAGCCAATGCTCCTTTTTGCTCCAAAGTCTCTTTTGCCGCCGCCTCAGCTGCTGCAAGCCGGTTTATCGATATGGATAGGGCGGCTAGTATCCTCTCCCTGTCGGGCAGCGACAAACTCTCTCCCACAGACAGGATTGCTTGCAAGGCATCTTGGCCGCTGTCTAAAGCCAGCTTTCCCACTTCCCTTGAGAATGCTTGGCTTGCGCTCTCGCGCCCGTGCTCAAGGCTGGCAGCCGCATTCTTGAAAGCTTCAATAAAAGGGTTGTCGTCGCCATGGGAATAAGCTTTGAATATCTCATGGATTGGAATAGCCGCCAGTTTTATCGTTTCTCGAATGTCGATAGCTATAGAGCGCATTGTTGAAACTTCTTTCAGGCAAGCCGAATAGGACGAACTTATCAATGTCCCTACAGCGTATGACGCTGCCATGATCAATATGTAGCCAATATGCTTTGCCATCCTCAAATCCTCCTTAGCTTTGAGTCGTAAGCCCTCATAGGAATTGCCACTCCTTGCCCCCTTGCCATAAACACAATCCTGTCAAATAACCCGTTTTGGACAATCCCGTGCAAGTATTGGCGAGATGAAAGCTCTTCAATTGTCGACCCATGCGCACTGGCAAGAACAGATACGCCGCTTGATATTGCCGAGACGACTGCGCTTTGGTCATCATCGCCTGCAATCTCGTCTGTTACTATCAACTCAGGGCTCATTGAGCGAATCAACATTCTCATCCCGACGGCTTTTGGGCAGTTGTCCATAACATCTGTGCGCATCCCTACTTCCAAAGTTGGAACGCCTTGGACGCAAGCCGCGATTTCCCCGCGCTCATCCACAATGCCGACTTTGTGGCCGCCATCAGAGATAACCCGCGCCAAATCGCGCAGCAACGTAGTCTTGCCAACCCCTGGCGCAGAGACGATGAGCAGCGAGCAAGGCTTGTGGGCATCATTGAAGGCAAGGCGCACAAAATCCTTGGATACTCCCAATATTTGCCGTGCAACCCTAATGTTCAAAGATGAGTAGGAATCGATTGACTCGATCACCCCATTTGAATGGTGCACCCTCCCGCATACCCCTATCCTGTGCCCGCCTTGGATTGTCAAAAAACCTTGCTTAAGCTGTTCTGCATGGGCATATAATGATTGTTTGGCCCCGTTCTGCAGCATTAGGAGGATGTCTTCCTGGCCAAATATTTCTTTGATGTAAAAACACTGGTTTGAAGCCACAACTTCCATTTCCTTGCCTGCGCGGATGCGGATTTCTTCAATAATTCCAAAATCCATCTCCCTGAGCTTGGCTCCTGCACTGTTTGGGAATAAATTGTAAATTGGTTCAAAATTCAGATCCATAATTCTAAGCCCTTTGGTTTTATTGCGTAGTCCTGCCTTGTCCAATATATGATGGCCAAGCAAAAAAAATTAGTAATTTTTTAAACTCGATTGCTATAGCTCTATAAGGATCATTTAGCTAGTAATCAAGCGCTAGCAGAGTGTCATCCACAGCGATTCGCCATGGAAAGGTATTCTTTTTGGCTTTTAATTGGTATAATAGAATCATTGATGGAAATTCAATGGTTGGTGAATTGCATCTTTGGGAGCATTGGGGTTTATGTTTGAAAAGCTGCATATAATTCCTGGCTTGACAGTCAGGATCAATGAGCATATGAGCAAGCACACGTCATTCAAGACAGGGGGCCTCGCCGACATCTACCTGCTGCCAACTAGCAAGAGCTCGTTGCTAAGTTGCATCAGAGTTTTGAAAGAAGAGGGTGTCCCTTTCTATGTGATCGGCAATGCTACGAATATTGTTGTGTCTGACGAGGGTATTCAAGGCGCAGTCATTTCTACCCGGAAAATGGGCGCAATCTCCATCGACGGGCAAAGGATGCATGCCGAGTCCGGCGCATCTCTAAAGAGCATGTCTATGCGGGCTTTGGAGTCTTCATTATCGAAGATGGAATGGGCATTCGGCATACCAGGCTCTGTCGGAGGGGCTGTCAGTATGAATGCCGGGGCATATGGCACAGAAGCAAAAGACGTGGTCGAGTCTGTCGAGGTGCTTGGTCCTAACATGGAAACTAGTATTTTGCTTAACGAGCAAATGGATTTTGGATATAGGGCAAGCGCAGTTTTTGATAAAGGCTTGCTTGTGCTTAGTGCAACATTCTTGCTTGAGAAGGCTCCCCAAAACAAAATCAAGGAGCTGATGGACACATTGTCTGAGGCTAGAAGGTCAAGGCAGCCCATCGAATTGCCCAGCGCAGGGAGCGTTTTCAAACGCCCAAAAGAAGAAGGCATGTATGCGGCCAAACTTATTGAAGACGCAGGGCTTAAAGGCTGCCAAATTGGAGGGGCGATGGTCAGCCCCAAACACTCTGGTTTTATAGTCAATGTAGGAAATGCGACCACAAATGATATTGCCAGATTGGTAGATCATGTCCAAAAAACAGTCTTTGAGAAATTTCAAATTGAGCTTGAGACAGAAATCAAGTTTATTGGAAGGGCACAGGCAAACAGCCGATAGCAAGCTGCTTTTTAGGCTACAACCGCCAAGGCAAAGCCTGTTCACTGATTAGCTTGTGATTTCTGGATGCCCACAAACCTGCTGCCCAAACCCATGGCTGAGCAGCATTGGAGGGCAATAGCCATGTCATGCCCAAACAACTGCCAGGTGGTATTGGCGAAATTGGTTTTTTTGAATGCAGGTTTCGCCCTAGTCAAGAGATCTCCAAGCATTTATACCCAGAATTAATTAACCTCAATATGGAGGAGGCGCATTCCCATAACCGTGTTGAAACGGGGATATCCTGCGCCATGATTTAATGAATTATCAAGAATACGTATCCCTCAAGCGTTCATGCACTTTAAAAATAAAGATTTTCTCTGTAGCGCTTTATGCGATTGCCGTTTTTTCCGTTATCCAAGCCGGATTGCTCCTTTTCAATGTGGACAAGTCAATTGGGGCGTTCAACATGCACATCCTTGATTTGTTCTATTCGTATGGGTATGAAAAATCAGCCCAAGGCAATATGGTACTGGGATTTGTGTTTTACGCATCTTTTGGCCTATGTATATTTTCATTCGTAGCCTCCTCAATCCTTTCAATACTAGGCAGCTCAAAATTCCAGTATACCCTGTGTTTTGCCATTTATAGCGTTGACGCTTTGCTGTGCCTAATAACCGGCCAATATTCCGCTGTGCTGTTGCATATCGCATTTTTGTTAATGATTGCCATAGCTTTAAAAAACAGAAGGTATTTGGGAATGTTGAAAAACAATGTATGGGGATATGAGTAGCCGTTTGCTATTTTAACTGCGGTATTTTTAGAGCCTGGCATTGCCAAATTTTAGTTTAATATTGGGCAATGCCAGGCTTTGTGGTCTTTCTATTGCGGTTATGCGAACTGCAGGAAATATAACTCAAGATTAAGCCCCGCGCAAGGCGCGGGAGAATAGATAAGCGGACGCGATACATATGATAACAACTCCTCCTCTGATAGAATTGACAATGGCATCGCAAACCAAAGCCAAAATCAGAGGAGGACATCCATAATGGACAACCAAAGCTTATCACATACCAAGTGGAATT
>WRIE01000062.1 GCA_009782875.1 Eubacteriaceae bacterium
AAGGATGGCTTCCGGGGCATCCCCCGCCGCCAAAGCTTCCTCGACTATCGCGTCGATCTGCTTCAGCTTGCCTTGTTCCACGGCTTGTGCTACTTCTTGAATTTTTGACATGTTTTGCTCCTCCTTGATTTTGTCTTTCTTGCTTTTGCCCCAAATTGCCCGCTAGGCACTGTTTGGGGATCCACACTATAACACCAGGCTGACATCATGCATTGAAAAAGGCTTGTCTGTCAACAGCATTTTGTTATGAATCTTGGATTGGCTTAGTTGCCTTTTTTCAAAGCTGATTGCATGGCGCTCATACTAAAATTGTATCACAAGCTGACTATATCAACAAATAGGACAAGAAAGCATTTTGTGTTGCGTGGGAATTAAAAGGGCGAATGTTGGAAACAGCGCTTGGATCTTTCAAACAACCTGGGAACCGCTAGAAGAAAGCGGTATACCTTCGTTTCTGCTTCGAGCCATAGCTTTTTCGATGGCAATATAAATGAAAAAACGAGGCTAGCAGTTGACCACAGAGCCTGGACGTGAAAAAAAGCGGTTTGAGAATTTCTTGAATGGACCTGATTGCATTGGTGGGTAAATTCGAGAATAAAAGCTGGACTATGGGCTTGCACTTGCAAGCTAGTGCTATAATAACAAAGCATGTCCGGATTCCCATGTCTGCCATTGCAGTCAGGCGGCATATGGAAACTGGGCTAATGGCTTTGATGCGCCAGCCATTTCACGAGAAGGAAAGGACAATATTTTCCTGCCAACAGTGCAGGCTGCGCCTAGTTTGCCAAGTTGCTTTTTATAGCGCGTGGCTAATCACTGTAAATGTTTTTTAGAATTTGGAGGAAGAGAATTTGGATACAAATACATTAACCGAAGAGCTTCGAGCCCTGATGCCCGATTCTTATACATGGAAATTTGGGCTTTATTCTACTTCAAAAAGCTCTGATGGCTTAGAAATGGAATGGAGTTTATGCAATATGAAAAATACAATTGAGCATATTGATGCGATACGCGAACAATTGCTCAAAAAGTCTGTTGCTGAAAAACCTGTCATTGCATATTCGCCTTTCCAGTCAGGGAAAGAAAACATCTATGCGCTTGATAGAAATGATGAGCTTATTAAAGGGCAGTTGGCTGATGTTCTGCTCAGTATAAAAAATGGACATTCTTACCAACCAATTGATTTCAGCGTAGGAGTGGTGCGTAAACCTGTGGGGTATGCTTTTTATGGAGAGCTGGCAAACCAGGACGGAAATGGATCCAGCGGGAATGTGCTGTTTATGCGCCGGGGAAACCCGTTCCTGTCTGGAGCGTTGCTCTGCGTTGGCCAAGATGACGGCATAGAGGAAAGCAGCGCGCCGCTTCTAAAATTTCCAGCGAGTGTTGATTTTCTGTTAATAGGCGGTATTTGCTACATATTTTCGTCTGCTATTGAGCGTGATTTCTCATTTGAAAACCGGCATCTCGCTATTGCCCGCAAAAAGCTTGAGAGCATTGTTACAGAAGAGCTGGTTGGCAACTATGACAGTTTTGAAAAAGAAGTTATGAAATCGAAGAATGCGAAAAAGTTTCTGAATTTCGATGATGACATTTTAAAGCATATATCTAGGCTGTCAATAGTTGACCGCATTGAGTTTCTCGCGCCTTATGGCGTTGAGATTGACCGGAACGGAAAAATGGATACAATCGACCCCATGCAATGTGAGTATATAATCGACTTGCTTTGCAGGCGTAGCTGTATTGACCCATTGGGGCGGTTGTCTGTTGGCAACAACATTACCCGCAGGGAATAAACATAGCAACTAGCATGGAAATGTGGCGATAATAAAACTAGGAGCATGAAGGGCATTGCAGCGAAAAGCTTCCATGGCATTGAAGCATAATAGCCCATCAAGCCCAACTTAAGGAGTGCAAGGTTGCACTGTTACTACTCCCAAGTTTAAAAAACCAGTACACATATGTTCAATGTCAACAGGTTAAGAAAAACATCATTTGAAAAAACTTAACAAATAAAACCTCTACTCCTTTAAGACAGTCGCAGCATGTGATATGAAATTACATAATTTACGTATTTCCACAATGGAAAAGCCACCTGTCTATGCTATCCTTGACTTGTTGGAAAATAAAGGCATAGTGGTGACTGAATCCATTTTACCACCCAAGTGTGGGGGGTGGCAAGTGAAATTGTTCGAAATGCTCATAGCCGAAACCAGAAGGGTGATCCACAGCGCCGAGTTTAAAGAATCCTCAAAGAAACAGGCCTGCGACTTCACCAGAAAAAGGAAAATGCCGTTTGAGGAAGTTGTTGTGTATATCATTCTTTCGCTCAAATCCAGCACGCCATGCGCATTGCGCAGGTTCTGCGGGGTCCTCGGCAGGAAGGAAATGCCGGTCGTTCTCTGAAGCGCGGGCGAAAATCAAGCCCAGCGCGTTCTCCAAGCTTTTGGGCTTCTCGGCAGCCATTATGCTGGAGAAATGCGCAAAGATGTGGAATGGGTACCGCATATTTGGCGTGGACGGAAGCATGGCTGCCTTGCCTTCGGGCGAGAGCCTTGCCAGCTATTTCGGCACAAAGGGGAAAGGGCCGGCGGCTAGGATATCCATCCTCTATGATTATGATGTGCTGAACGACATTGTCACGCATGCGTTGATTGAGCCCAAAAAGAAAGGCGGGCGGGCATTGGCGATGGCGCACATAAAAGCCTGCGCGGCTCTCGGGTGCGCAGGCAGGAAGCTGCTTGTTTTCGACAGGGGCTACGCGTCTTTCAAGATGGTGGGGGAGCTGGAGGGGCAGGGCCTTTATTTCCTGATGCGTGTGAGGAGGTAATTCAGCCTTGCGGTTGACGCGCAGGCTGCGGCCGACGGCCATGTTTTCCTGGAGAAGGGCGGGCGGCGCATAAAAGTGCGCGTTGTGAAATTCATGCTTGAAAGCGGCGGGATGGAGACGCTTATCACAAATATCTGGGACAAGCGCCTTGGCAAAAAGGCGTTCAAAAAGCTCTATTTCCTGCGCTGGCCTACTGAAGTCAAGTACGACATTGCTAAGAACAAGCTCCAGCTTGAGAATTTCAGCGCCATGACTGCCGACGGCATCAAGCAAGATTTCTTTGCGTGCATGCTCTTGGCCAACCTTGCCGCAGTCGCGGCTGCCGACGCGCTGCATGGGATTTGCAGGGCGCGCTTGCTGAAGAGCAACAAGCACCAATAAAAGGAACATGAACGAGCTGGTGGGCATCATAAAAGACCACTTGGCTGGCGCCCTGTTGGAAAACGCCCAAAAATGGGTTGAGGCAGCCAAGGCTATTGTGGGGTTGGCGGAGCGCTATGTTGTCCCGGACAAGCCAGGCCGCTCAACCCCAAGGTCTGCCCCGAGGTGTGCAAGTTCCGCCACAACAAAAAAGCAAACTGCTGAAAATGCTTGGCGCCAAAATGGAAACAGCATCGCAAACTGAAAAAAAACAGAAACGTACTGGAATGTAGTTCCATCTGGAAGCTGTTTGAAAAATTGATTATCACATCCGAAATAAAATTTAAGGCGTTACAAATGGCTTAACCTGTTGACATTGCACATATGTTAGCTAAAGTTGCCGACGAGCCATCAGAAATCCAACGAAGAAATAAGGATGTTTTGCCAGGCTGATTAAGTAGAATGTCCTTAGAGATATAAAAGCACCCTTAAACCTGTTTTACAGGGGGAAAGGGTGTTTTTTGCATTGTTTGACATTGAAACAACTTCTAATTTAGGAGATCGGGAATATTTTGTCTCAATCCCCCGAAGGGGCTTTCATTAATTCTGACATAAATGGGAAGATATTTTCCCACCCACCGGGTGAAAGGGTCTCAATCCCCCGAAAGGGCTTTCATTAATTCTGACTATCATATTTGATCGGCAAAGGGTATACGTATTTTCCTCTGTCTCAATCCCCCGAAGGGGCTTTCATTAATTCTGACCTTTCTGCTTGTCGTCTTGGGAACCATTATGTTCGGATGTCTCAATCCCCCGAAGGGGCTTTCATTAATTCTGACAAGAAAATTTTTATAAGGAGTCGCTGTATGGACATTGTCTCAATCCCCCGAAGGGGCTTTCATTAATTCTGACACTGAGAACGAAGTGCTTAAGGTGCGAGTGCGAATTGTCTCAATCCCCCGAAGGGGCTTTCATTAATTCTGACTTTAAGATCTGAGCAGATTATCAAGGAAAACCAATTGCGTCTCAATCCCCCGAAGGGGCTTTCATTAATTCTGACTGCCCGGGATTTGTCGTACGACTACTACGAAATTGTCTCAATCCCCCGAAGGGGCTTTCATTAATTCTGACTGTTTTACCCTAGCGTAAACAGGATAGTGTCCTCAATGTCTCAATCCCCCGAAGGGGCTTTCATTAATTCTGACTTTATGATGATGCTACTGGTCTCGTAAAGGTGATGCTGTCTCAATCCCCCGAAGGGGCTTTCATTAATTCTGACCCCTTGGGTGCATGGAGCCTAAGATATATACCACAACTGTCTCAATCCCCCGAAGGGGCTTTCATTAATTCTGACCGAGTCAAAAGTCGAAGGCGTTGTTATTGACAAATTGTCTCAATCCCCCGAAGGGGCTTTCATTAATTCTGACGCATTGAATTAGATTTCGGGCACATCACAACAGCGCTTGTCTCAATCCCCCGAAGGGGCTTTCATTAATTCTGACGGTTTTATCCCCTCTATGGATATCTGGAATAATGGCGTCTCAATCCCCCGAAGGGGCTTTCATTAATTCTGACCATCAAATCATCAAACTTGTATGCCGCTGGATATGACCGTCTCAATCCCCCGAAGGGGCTTTCATTAATTCTGACCCTTCCCTTTTTAAACCCGCACTACAAGAGGCTTTCAACCCCCTGAATAAATAAGGTATTATTCAAAATGCCAAATCCACACTTTTTTTGTGGCATTGAAAATTATTGTGGTTTTTCAAAATGCCAATTCCGCTTAAAACCGTTATTTTGTCATTTAACCTGGTAAATTTCCTTGTCTTTTTGAATCAATAAGGTATCCTGTTTTAAGCACTAAAAAACCTTATCTCGCCAATTATTATAGGCTTCTAATGAATTTCTAACAAGCTAAAATTCAAAATATTTCCAAGTAGATGGATTTCAGCATACCTGAAAAGCCTCAGCCTTATAAAATATCGACCACCATTTTTAATATCATCACTATTTCCTTTCCTGAGCCCACATATTTCCTGTGGTAGCCCCTGTCCAATATTTGCTCCATGCCGTCAGCCAAAGCCTTGACAAACAAGACTTCCTTCTCTTTCTTGCTTGCCCCTGGGTTGGCATGCAAATATTTGAACTCCATCACGTAAACCTTGACAGGCAACTCCAGCACCGCATCTACCCTGCCCTTGGACACCGCAACCTCCACATCCATATCAAAACCGAGAACACTCATTACCGCATAAAATATCGAGTGGTAATAGGCTTCCATATCAATATGCAAATGGTATGGTATCGAGGCGAAAAGCGCGCGCAGTGCTTCAAGCATGCCCTGCAAATCATCATTTGCCAAAGCCTCCCCTATCAGGCTTTTGATTGTCTTGCCGAATGTGCTTCTCTTCCAGCCAGCTCGGCAATAATATTCATGTGGAAAGACTCACCCACCTCGCGGTTGGGGATCTTCAAATGGAAATAAGGCTCCCCTCTTTCATACCTCACTTGACTAACCGTGAGGTATCCTATCTGGAAAAGAAGGAGCACCAAGTCCAGCTTGCCCAAGTCAAAACTGTCAAGGTCTGCTTCTGAAATTTGGAGGTTTTTCAACTCAAGGAACAGCTCTGGGTTTTCTTTTATGATATCTATCAGAAATTTTGGTGCTCCGCTCGAGTACCAAAAACTTGAGAAATACCCGCGGTGTAGGAAATTCAGCAAGGAAAACGGGTTGATAACCCGAGTCTCTCCATCCCATGAGTAGCCATCATACCAAGCCAGTATCTCCTCATATAGGTTGCCAACATGCCTCAAACTATCCTTTTTAGCCAGCAAATCGATGCTGTCGCTAAAATGGCTTGCCAAATCGCCAGCACCAATGCCGCAGATGCCTGAATAGCTCTCCATTAGTGTTATGTCCACTAAATTGTTCAGCCCAGAAAATATAGATGTCTTTGCGAATTTGGAAACGCCTGTCAACATCGTGAACTGCAAGTAAGGATCCATAGATTTGAGAATGCCGTAAAAACCTCGGAGCACATTTCGATTGCTTTCTGCCAAACCAATTTCGTTAATATGGTCAAGAATTGGCTTGTCATACTCATCTATCAATACAACACTCTTTGATTATACTTCTTACGCAAACTCGTGATTAGAAACTTGAACACATCAGACGGGATTCTGTCAAATATGCTGATTCCTTCTTCATCAGCTATATTTTTTAAGCTTGACAACAAAGATTCTTCAAGCACTTCAGAATTTTTATTGGCTATATTGCTCATATCAAGACGCAACACTGGGTATTTGACAAATTCATAATCAGAATTATAAATCCACAAGCCATTAAACAGCTCTTTATCGCCATTGAAAACCTCGTTTATCGTATCAAGCAACAACGATTTGCCAAATCTTCTTGTCCTTGATAAAAAGTAGTATTTTGCGTCATTGACTAGGTTGTATATATATCTTGTTTTGTCAATATATACATAATCTCCATCCACAATTTCCCTGAAGTTTTGTATCCCTAATGGAAGTTTTTTCACTACTAAAGCACCTGCTCTTTTGTTGTGCAAGGAATATCATCAGCAATTCATCCCTGCTTGACACTAGATTTGTTGTTGAATCTTAATCCAATAACTAACTGGCAAATTAAATAAACCATACTGTTTGCCTTATTATACAATAGTTTTTGCTGTGTTGTTCCGGTTTGACAATAATATGGCTTGATAGAAATGAACGCTAAACCATTAGCTAGTAATCTAGATGAAATCAAAGCGCCAATCTAGCAAGCAGCCCCCAAGCAATCATGTGGGCCTCTCTCGGCAAATTTCTTAGGACACATAATGGCAAATGGCTCTAGCCCGCATTGCAAGCGGGCTAGAGCACAAACTCAAAGGCTAAATCCCATAAACTCGGGAGCGATCCAACATTTCCCCTACCTTTGTCCCTGCCACTGAAGCGGCTCCAGGTTTTGACAAAGCCATATTCAATTTCGACACCTATCCAGCGTTTCATTTTCATTCAGCTTTACCACGCCACACATGGCTGGTCTTGCGTCCAGCCTTTCACCCTCCGCTCACCACCACGGCTCTTAGACGTAGCAGCGGGGGACTTTGCAATTTGCCTGGCTCAATCCCTGCCGAAGAACATGCCTTCATCTGTTATGCAGCTTTCACGGCACACGCTTCCTTCCGCTTGCGGCTTTTCTTTTGAATCCAAGCTTGTCCCAGCAATAGAGTTGGCAGATCCCAAACACCTTTAGCGCTAAAAAAGCCCGCAATCTGCTTGCGAGCTTTCGCTTCAACATAATTATGTTCTATCAATTAATCGTATCGGCATATCCTTTTGAATCTTGGCTCTTCACTTCCTCTTCCGCGTAAACCCAAACAATGTAGTTTCAGCAAGAGCGCTTGCCCCGACAATCAGAAGGAATACCCCAATCGCTAAGATATTTATAATCCCTGCGCTAGCTTTGGAAGCCAGCTCTGCAAACACAGGAGCTGTTTGCCTTGGGATGGCATTGGCAGCGAAAAGCCCGAAACAGAACCCTAACACGCCTTGTGCAGCTTTGTACTGGAAGAAGCGCCTTATGCTCAAGTCAGTCTCGCTGATGAATGACAAAGATTGGAACAGGATGCTCAAACCACCCCAGCACAAGGATGCCCCGCACGTTGCGACAGTTATTATGTAGTGCTCGTTTGAGAGCGCGCCAAGGGCAGAGGACCCATTCGCCGTCTCTAGAAGGGCGCTGACAATTGCCCCAAACAAAGAATTGGAGTCTAGTCCAAGAAAATCCCTTGAAAAACTGATTATGACATTAAAAAAGATAACGAATCCGCCAATATTGAGAATGTTCATTACTGATTCCTTAATTGCCGCAGTAAACGCTTTGGAACGGTTTTTCATTGCAGTTATGCTAGCCCTTGGAGGCGGCTCGTTTGACACTTTGCGCCTATCCCTGCGATTTGCAACAAAGAGCGCGCATATTACAGGAACGCAATAATTGATGGCAATAAAGGCTATGGCAAGTTTCGCAGATCCAAAAAATACCGGTCCTACTATGCTGTACGTATATACAGGGGCCATGTTAGAGCAAAGGCAGAGCAGGATGTAAGCTTCTGATCGGTCGATGTCGCCTTGCCTGTATAAATCGCATACAGATTTTGCCCCAATAGGCAGGCCCGAAAAAATGGCTGACAAATAAGCATATGCGCCTGTGCCAGATACTCCAAATGCCCGGTTCATGAAATTCGAGAACATAGGGGCAATTTTACGGGACATTCCCAGCAAATTCAAAAGTGTCACTAGGACGAGGAAAGGGAACACTGCCGGAAGAATTGTATTAAGCCAGATTTCATATCCATTTAGCGCTGCTGCCCTTGCTTGCTTGGGGCTTATAAGCAGGTATCCCATTAAGGCGATGATAAGCCCTGATGTGATTATTTCGTTAAAATTCCTCTTCTTTTTCATGTGGTTCCCACCGCCTTTTCTTATTATCATAAGATGAAGTTCAGGATAATTATCGTGATTAAGCCAGGAATCCCCAATAAGCCTACAAAGATGGCGTTGAAAACATTCACCGCCAAGTTAATGTTGAAAAAACCCAAAATAAAGCTTAAAAGGAAAAGGGCTATTCCGCCGATTAGGGAATTGAAGATCAACTTGCTGAGAATCCTCAATGGGACTTCAAAGAGCCTGAACAAAAACAAGCCTAGGAACAAAAGCACGAGAAGCGCAGCTAGATATGCGGCGATTGATGCAAGGTCAATTCCAATGACTGGCAGGGCAACTGTTAATGGTCTATGGGAGATGCGCAGTTTCAACATAAGGCTACCTCTTTGATTGACTATAGGATTTATATTCAAGGCAGCTTGTGAATATGACATGCCCGGATAGATTGTCTACTCACTAATCTTGTTTTTTCGCAAAGAGAGAAGATTTTCGATTGCAGATAGCACACAAAGAGTTATTTCCAAAATGTCCCTTTGTGTAATGATAGATGTGGACAAACTCCACTTTAAAAAAGCTATGGGCGCTAAGATAAGAATTTCTTCTTCTTAGCGCCCATATTTTTACTTTCTAGAATTGGCAGTTACCTGTTTAATAATGGCCGCATTTTTTTAGCCTGCAGCTTAACAAAACAGTTCTGCATACTGGAACTTTAGCTGTGTTTTTGATATTGTGGCAGGCGCCACTGCACTTGCCTTTGCAATATCCATCGCACTTTTTGTCTGTGCATTTGCAGGTGCCGTTACATTTGCATTTGCAATCTTTGGTGTTGCACTTGCATGTGCCTTTGTCGCTGTCATGCTTGTGGCAGCTTCCATCGCACTTGCCTTTGCAGTATCCATCGCAGTATTTGTCTGTACAGTTGCATTTGCCTTTGCACTTGCAAGTTTTGCCGCAATCACAATTTCCATGGTTATGGGAGCTTGCATGGCAATTCCCGTCGCACTTGCCTTTGCAATAGCCGTCACACTTTTTGTCTGTGCAGTTGCAGGTGTTGTTGCACTTGCATTTGCAGTTCGGCGTGTTGCAATTGCATGGGCCTTCATTGCCGTTTACGTGGCAGTTCCCGTCGCACTTGCCTTTGCAGTAGCCATCGCAGTTTTTGCCATTGCAGTTGCAGGTGTTGTTGCACTTGCATTTGCAGTTCGGCGTGTTGCACTTGCATGGGCCTTCATTGCCGTTTACATGGCAGTTCCCGTCGCACTTGCCTTTGCAGTAGCCGTCGCAGTTTTTGCCATTGCAGTTGCAGGTGTTGTTGCACTTGCACTTGCAGTTCGGGGTGTTGCACTTGCATGGGCCGTCCGCCTTGTGGCAGTTCCCGTCGCACTTGCCTTTGCAATACCCGTCGCAGTTTTTGCCATTGCAGTTGCAGGTGTTGTTGCACTTGCATTTGCAATTCGGGGTGCCGCACTTGCATGGGCCTTCATTGCCGTTGACGTGGCAATTCCCGTCGCACTTGCCTTTGCAATACCCGTCGCAGTTTTTGCCATTGCAGTTGCAGGTGTTGTTGCACTTGCACTCGCAGTTCGGGGTGTTGCACTTGCATGGGCCGTCTCCTTTGTGGCAGTTGCCGTCGCACTTGCCCTTGCAGTACCCGTCGCAGTTTTTGCCATTGCAGCTGCAGGTGTTGTTGCACTTGCACTCGCAGTTCGGGGTGCCGCACTTGCATGGGCCTTCATTGCCGTTGACGTGGCAGTTGCCGTCGCACTTGCCTTTGCAGTACCCGTCGCAGTTTTTGCCATTGCAGTTGCAGGTGTTGTTGCACTTGCACTCGCAGTTCGGGGTGTTGCAGTCGCATGGGCCTTCATTGCTGTTTACGTGGCAATTCCCGTCGCATTTTCCTTTGCAGTACCCGTCGCAGTTTTTATCCTTGCAGTTGCAGGTGTTGTTGCACTTGCATTTGCAATTTGGTGTGTTGCACTTGCATGGGCCTTCTGCCTTGTGGCAGTTGCCGTCGCACTTGCCCTTGCAGTACCCGTCGCAGTTCTTGCCGTTGCAGGTGCATTTGTTTCCGCATCTGCATTTGCAGTTCGGGGTGTTGCAGTCGCACGGGCCTTCTTCGCCTTTATGGCAGTTGCCGTCGCATTTTCCTTTACAGTACCCGTCGCAGTTCTTGCCGTTGCAGGTGCATTTGTTTCCGCATCTGCATTTGCAGTTCGGGGTGTTGCAGTCGCATGGGCCTTCTTTGCCTTTATGGCAGTTGCCGTCGCACTTGCCTTTGCAATACCCGTCGCAGTTCTTGTCTGTGCATTTGCAGTTATTGCCGCATTTGCATTTGCACTCTGGGGTGTCGCACTTGCACGAGCCTTTGCCTCCGCCGTCCCTGATGCGCCTGACAATTATCGTGGCAGAATCAGAGTCGCTGTAATTGACTGGATCGCCTGATCCGCCGTCTTCTATTACACGTGTTGTGACTGCCAAGGTGTTTACATATCTTCCCCTGTCATTCATCTCCCCTGAGGTGTAGTAGAAGGTGACGCTTCCCTTTGGCTCGATCTCGTATCCAATCGGGTCAAACGGTTTTCCGTCAAGTGTTGTGAACTGGGTGACTTTGTTCCCGCCAAAGACATCTTCGGCTTCCTCTATCTTCAACACTTTGCTGGTGTTGTTAGTGACAGTCATCCTGAACACGGCTTTGCCGCCTCTGATATTGGTCTCAATAGTGTCAACAAAGCTGTTTTGGTTTACTGGGCTTGTCCCTCTTTGCAGGGCGACTTTCTTGCTTACTTCAAGAGGTTTCTTGCCGCCAAGGTCTTCATTGACATCGATCTTCTTGCTTGCGTCAAGATCCAGCAAGACTTTGGTTTGGGTTCCTCTTGCCTTGAAGTTGGCGTCATTCTCAACAGGGCCGTCTTTTGTGAAAGTCACTGTATAGTTGATAATGATCCGCCCGCCTCTGTACAAGCTGTCAAATCTCAGTGTCGTGCCGTCGTATGTGAACCCTCTTGACACTGGAGTGCTGTTGTTGTTCAGGTAAACCGTAAACATTGTGTTGGGCTTGAAATGGGTGTCAGTGATCTCAAGGTTTTCGATCGTCTCACTGCCTGTGTTTATCACCGTCAATGAATAGGTTACTGGCGTGTTTAGATTGACAACATTAGCTGACGCGTCTTTTGTGAAGACTACACCAGGCTTGAGCAGGTTGTGCAAGAATGTGGCTGTGGCAATTGGTTCTTGACCCACATACACGCCGTCCTCGAATATGAATTCATAGACTTTATCATCAAGAACCCATGCTTCGCCGCTGCCAGGCTGGTCTGCGCCAGTCGCCTTGACTGTCAGCACACCTGTGAAGTTTTCTGGAAGCTCGTCTTCGAGGGTAGCTACGCCTGATCCGTTGCTTGTCTGGATTTTGACAGTGTCTGTGCCGTTTCCAGACCCGGATGAGCCTATGTAGCTATATTCGAAAGTAAAGTTGCCATTGTTGTCTGGCGAGTTTGTGTTTGCGATAATCCTGAATACTGGGGATATGGCTTCCATATATTCATTTGTCGCAACTATTGGAGCGGTGTTGGCCACTTTTCCATCAACGATTGTTATTTTGTATTCGTTGGTGTCATAACTCATGCCTGGCTGGTTGTCATTGACTTCCCTTAGATACAGTGTCGCATCTTGGTTGATCAAATCCGGCAAGCTGATTGTGCTGGTTCCGACACCGGCTTTAATGTCAATTGTGAATGTGTCGATCTTGTCTTTGTCTTCGTCTAACAGGTCAAATTTCAGCGTGCCGTTGTATCCGGCAGCAAACGACCCGTCGCCAGCGCGCTCGTCAAGGACTTCCTTGCTGACTGTGAATACCGGATAGCCAGTCCCGCCAAAGGTGTTTGTCATTTTTGCGCAATTTGCTTGGTCTGGATATGTGACAACGCCTGTATACGGGTTGACTGTGATTCCTGATATATCAAAACCGGACCATCCTGTCGGCTTATCGGTCTCTTTGATTGTGAAGGGGCCTTCTTCGATAGAATCGCCCGGAATCACAAGCTCTACGTCTATTGATCCGTTTCCAAGTTCGATAATCTCTGATTTTCTAAGTTCCAGGGCTTGCTCGTCTATAACATCGCCATCGGCGTTTTCAAGGGCAAACTCGAAAGTATATACATAGCAATCCTCATCATGCTCGCCTGAGCCTGCGCCTGGTTCGATATCGCATTCCAAAACATAGCAATCTGGGAACTCGTGTGTATGCTCTTCCTCTTCATCGTCTTCATCAATATCGCAGTCAAGCACATAGCAGTCTTCATCATGGCTATGCCCTGCCCCTCCGTGGCTGGGGTCTATGCAATCCAGCACAGAGCCGTCTTTGCCTTGGAGGTTAAAGGATGAGAAATCGCCTGCAAATGACTTCTCCAAGATGACTTCGACATCAGATGACCATTTCGTTTGGGAGCGGACATTGTCAACTACTGACGAGCCATTGAGCTCGACATTGCCATCTGTGGCTATAGCATAGGCTTTTGCCGTGAATGGCGCCCAACCGCTAGCCGCTTTTTCGGAGATATACAGTTGCTGGCCGTCAATGTCGTCATAGTAGTCTACTCCAGCTTCCCATATGAAGAACTTGGACGTTGTATCCTCCACGTCGTCTTGGTCAAAACTCAGTGTGCCTACAAGTTTGCCGTCTTCATTATGGAGCTCGAATTCAAATTCGTACTTGGCGGGGAATCCCATAAGCGGATCGCCAAGGCTGACTGTTTTTGTCAAAGGAACGCCGACATCCGCAATCAAGATCTGGTAGTACAAGTTGATGGTTACATCATATCCATTGACTACAAGATCCTTGACCTTGCTCTCATACTCCTCTTTGGAGTAGGCGACCTCTTGGTTTCCGTTTCCAAGCAAGATTATGGCATGGCTAAACGGCGCATTGTTTTGTTTTTCCTCGAAACTGTCGATTGCAAACTCCCCATATGGCTCGTTGTTGTCCAACGGGTCGCTGGTCACAGTTTTCTT
The DNA here is from genome assembly GCA_009782875.1 of Eubacteriaceae bacterium. Taxonomy (GTDB): domain Bacteria; phylum Bacillota; class Clostridia; order Eubacteriales; family Anaerofustaceae; genus WRIE01. Next base: position 13,649 of record WRIE01000062.1, read on the forward strand.
GACAACATTTTTACCGTTTTCAATAACCACATAATTCACTGTCACATAGAAGCCATCCCGCTCTTTTGAGATATGGACTTCAGGGACTGGGAATTCCGCTGTCCAATCATCACTGTTCTGGTTTGTGATGTTTGTATATTTTAGAGTAGCTTTTTCATTTGTCTCGACTGTCACATGGTTTCCGTCAATGCCGGTGCATGCTTCCTCAAGAAGCTCGTCTGTGGCATTTACCCTGATGACCAGGCGTACATAGGCATTCGCGCCTACCGGTGGCAGGTTGCTCCAAGTGACTGTTGTTGTGCCATCGCTATTCTTTGTGGTTTTGATGTCTGCGCCTGCAATCTCTTTTTCATCCAGCCCGTAAGCTGTTGTCTCGATGACTTCAAAACCTTTGGCTACGATGTCAGTTAACGTAGCGCCTGTTTCTATCGACGGGTTGTCAGTGGCGTCTTTGATCATCTCATAGATCTTAGCGACACTTTCATCGCTCGCTTCTGACTCAAACGCGAACCCGTCTGTTGAAAACTTCTCTAGCGTTTCCGGGCTGGCATCGTCGTCAGAGTCGCCTTTTCCGACGCTGACTGTGGCTATGAGCACACCGCCATCCGGGCTCGACCCTTTGATTGCCGAGGCAGCTGCTTCCGCCCGGGCGCTGTCATACATGTTGACCGCGCTTGAAGCTGATGTCAGCACAAAGGTTTCCATCGAATCCCTTGTCGATGTCGCAGTATTGTACTGTTGTGTCGTCCCGCCATCGCTCATATAGAGGACTACATAGTATGGGTCTTCCCCTGTTTGGGCATCCAGCTTTTTCTGCGCTGCAATCAACTGCCAAGCGGCGATAAACCCGCCTTGGTGGTTAGTGGAGCCTGAGTTTCCGGGGATTGGGTTTGTCGCATAATTCCCGGTAGTCCCTTGCTCTTTGAAATAGCTGTTGATCCCATTCTGCAGAAGGCTTTTGTTGTTTGTGAAGCCTTGGTCTTTCCTGCCTTCCATCGCATAGGAAGCCAAAGCAATCATGTTCTTCCCTTCAGGGTCTGTTGCTAGGTCCAGCATCTCCTCAATGTAGCCATAGGCTGCGTCTTGCACTTGTTGAAGCCTGGTGTATGAGTACTTGCTGTAATCCACTGCCGCATTGTTTTTGTTGGTGGTGTATCCTGTTTGTGTGCCTGGGATGCGCCAACCAAGCGGCCAGCCGGATTGCCTTTCGTAACTGAGCGGCACATTGATATAGCCGCTCACCATTGAGTTTGACAAGTCAGTTACGATAACTGTGTAAACAGGGCGTGGAGGGGGCACTATTTTTTCCCCGTGCGCTTCTAGTTTAATGTCAAACACATTGCTGCCGATTTCAGGCGCAACCACCCTGTCAGCAGTTTTATACAAGGTTGCAAAATCGACATTGTTGCCGCTTGCCCCATTGTATTGCTTGCCTTTATAGGAGCCTGGTGGATTGTGCTTGATCGGCAACCCAGCTTGGGAGCCATAGGGCTCCGTCCCGCACAGCCATCCATTTGTCGCTTGGGCACGGGCTGGCGCCAATGACAACGCAACGATAATGGCTAGCGCAAAAGCTGCAATACGTTTGGTTGCTTTCATGCTTGAATGCATTGTTTCACTTTCTCCTTTCTGGCATATGCCAGTGCTTTTTTATAAGTTACTTATAACTCGTTTGCTTATATTAAGTTGCATTGTAACTCTATTATTAATCCCATATGCAAGTTTAATTAAGCTATGATTACAATATAACTACTACTTGGCATAAATGTCAATAGTATCCTTTAAGAAAATGGTTATATTAATATTTTATTTTACTATATTAATAAAAGTGAAACTTGCTATTGTGCACAAAAGCCAACTCAATTGCCGATAAAAAACGGAAGGGTGAGACAATTTCAATTCCAGCTATTTTAGGTGATAGACATACAGCGCTTCTACATTCGCCCCCTTTCGCTAGGAAGATTTCCATGCTTCATACATACCAAATATTCCGCATTATAAGCGGATGCTAGTTATCGTACATTCCCGAAGGGGATGGTTGCCGTACTGGGCGAATTGGATTTGGAAGAAATGCCAGCAGCTTTTTGGCTCTGAGCTTAAGAAAGCCTGGCAGCTTCATAATTTAATGCAGATAGATAAAAAATTGGCAGGGTGAAGAAAAATGAACGTATCATTGTTATTGTATTATAACATTTATTTACTATTTATAATTACCGAATTAACTCCAGTAATTTCCAGATGCAAAATCATGCTTTTTTGTATCGCAATAATTAGTTGCGTTGTTATTGTTTTTAATGGAATATTACAATGTGTTTATGTGCTTTTAGCAATGCTAATCATTGTCCGAAAGCTAGTTTAATCCCGGAAGAGAAGGGGGTATTTGGCTGGGCTGCAGCTGCTGTGGTTCTTGGAGCAGGACATTCATATCAAGCACCTTGCTGTTGCAGCCACAAAAAAAGCCGCCTTGAGCTGGGCAGCAAACAGCCGAAAAAAAGCTTTGGATCCATATTGAGCTGAGCCTTGTGGGGAATACAGGTTAAACGGCAGGTTTCACCTGCCTTGTCCTAATGCGCCGAATAATGAGCAGCAGCAGTTTGCGTATTGTTTATTAACGCAACAAAGCCGGTCTAGCAAAATCATCCGAGTGGATACCAGACCGAAGTTATGCTCCTAATCGATATGGGTGTTATTGTGTTATTATACTGCCATGTCGCTACTTTTCCCCTTATAACTATCGGAGTTAAAAAGGGATCATAGAATATTGAACATTACGCCATACTAAACTCAATCGTGATTCTTATTTAAGCCGATAATTAGAGTGATTGGCTTGTCCTTAACAAAGTGCATTGAACCACATCCAAAATAGCTTGTTGTGACCAGGATGCCTTTTGCTGCTCCTTCATTAATAATCATTGATCCGTAAAGATCCCTACAAGCAGAAACAAGTACTACTTTATTATATCTTTTCGCCTCAATAACGTATTTTCCTCCACGTATCGGGCCAGGATCAAAAGCATAACACCACCATCCCTGCTAGCTTGGGTAACACGAACTTCTGCGCCATCGTTCGAAAATACCTTGCTAAACAATTCCCTAATAAGATACTCGAAATCTGTCCAAGGAATTGCGGTTAAATTGGTATTTCTATCCATATCACCTAAACATCCACTGATGCAATATTCCAATTGAAAGAGCTTTTAGACCACGCAAACACTCTTTCACATCTACATGTTGTAAATTGGTTTTCCAAATTCCTGCCGGCTAACCAGAACAGAAATAATACAAGCCTCAAAATTCTTGCCGATTGCTTTACCTACCCTACCCAACTATTGAAAACAACACTTTCTAAATGCCGTGAATATACACACTAGAAAAAACTTCATGAACAGTACGAAGCACAATTTGGTGGACTATATTCTCGTAATAAATCACCATATCTTTAGCTTTCAAAGCTATCGGCACAATTGTTTTTTTGCTAGCATTATTTTATAGCCAACGATATCAGAGATACTTTCAGGAGTTGGGAGAACAAAGGAAACTACAACAGTCTTAGAAACATCATCATAGTGTAAATCACATTTGACTTGTATATCTTTAGGGTAACGAGATCTTGAAAAAATAAAACCAAGGCGTTTTTCCACAGCAAGTGTTTCACCTTGCTCAAATTGCTCTTTCCATAGCTTAATCGAACTATACTCGATGACAAAAACATATTCCAAGCCAAAAACTAGGCTTGTACAAATGCCAATAATCGACATTATATGATATTAATTGCACCAACTCCAGCAATAGGTGTGGTATCCTTAGTTGCCGTTAATAAACAAGGAGAGCGCACCCAGCTGGAGCCAAAACCATCATAGCATGCAACGGCGAAGCAGCAAAGCACAACAAAGCAAATGGACAACGCAAATACAACTTG
>WRIE01000063.1 GCA_009782875.1 Eubacteriaceae bacterium
TGTGTCGCCTCTTTTTTCATAATTCTTTATCAATTTTCAACGTTGTCCTTGGCATTTCGACATCTGCTAATTTTTGCTTTGCAGGTTTCTTTTGCTCGTTTTGCAATTACAGTTAAGAATAACAATCCGATCATAACGGATAATTTTAAGGTCTTTCAATTCGAAAGCAATCCGAAGAATTCATTTAGATACTTAATAAAATGAATCCTTGACCTTGATCAATCCAACATCACTCAGCCAACCTGACGTTAACCAAATTCTTCAGCTCCACAAGCCCGTAATACCCAGGGCTTGCTGCCCAGCCTGTGAATTTCTTGGATGCCCCCCAGCCATACATTGGAACAAACAAGTTGATAATGTGGCAGTCCTTAACAAATTCCCTCTGGAACTCGTCCAACAGTATTTTCCTCGCCTCATAGTCAGGCTCAACCATGGTTTTGGCGATTATCTCGTCAACAACCGGGTTGGAGTAGCCAAAGAAGTTCACATGGCTGTTTGTCGTGTATATCGAAAGGTTTGAGTCGGGGTCGTCGATAGTGCCCCACTCGATAAAATTGATGTCAAATTTGCGCTCTTTTGTCACTTTGTCAATATAAGCCGATGATTCCAGGATCTCAATAGTGAGCTCAATGCCGATAGCCTCAAAATTGGCCTTTAAAACACTTGCGCATGAGTCCACATCTTGGGTCGAGTTGCGGCAAGACAGCACAAAAGACAATGGTTTCCCGTCCTTTTCCCGCACGTGTTTTCCGGCAGGCAATGTATATCCCGCCTCGTCAAGGAGCTTGTTGGCCAGCTTGGCGTCAAACCCTGGATATGTGATATTGGAGCGCACTAAATCAGGGTATACCGGCGACACTGGAGTGCGCATCTGCATAGCCCCATGGCTTTTGGCGATATTCACCAGCGCTGCCCTATCTATACACATGGCGATTGCTGTGCGCAGCTGTAAATCAGCCAGAAGCGTGTTGGCGCTGTTCATGCCGATGTAGGCATAACCTAAGCTAAATGCCGTGAATAAATCCAAATCTGGGTTTGCGGCAATCTGGCTCTGGCATGATGAGTTCACATAAGTGCCTGTGGCGTCAATCTCCCCATTGAGCAGTGCCAAGGTCATTGAGTTCGCGTCCTCATATACCCTAAAAGTTATCGAGTCGATGTTTGCTCCGGCTCCGCCGTTTGCCAATGGCCAGTTTTCCACCTTTTCGGCATAGTAATACTGGCCATCAACTTTCTCGACTAGCCTATATGGCCCGTATCCCAAGCCCGGATAGTCGAAATGGTTCGGGTCTTCGACATTCTCATATATATGCTTAGGCATGATTATCGGCCAATATCCTGCCTGGGTAGTGAAGTTCGCTTGGGGCTCCTTTAGATTGATCTCTATCTCATATGCCCCATGGCTTGTCCAGCTGTCGATATTGGAGTAGTAGGACGCCCCATGCCCCAAGGAGTGCTTGTATTGGTAGTCAAATGAAAAACCAATATCCTCCACAGTGAAAGGTACTCCGTCATGCCAATTCAGCCCTTCATGGATAATCCAAGTGGCAGTTTTTAAATCATCAGACATTGTGGCTTCCTTGAGGATCACTAGCTCCTTGGAGCCATCCTTGGCTATGCTTAGCAGCCTGGGGTTTATGGCGCTCATCATAATAGAAACATTTAAATCATTGCTTAGCCAGTTGGCAGTGGAGTATGGAGCGCCAACAATCCCCACAACCAAGTTCCCGCCGCCCTCGTCCTTGGGCGTGTCCCCGCCGCCACATGCGCCGAGCAAGCACAACAGCGCCAAGAAAACCAGCAGCGCTCTTTTGTCAATCATTTGGCATTCTCCTAGAAAATGACTTAAATAGCCAGCTTTACTGCCCTTTGGGGTTAAGGGCGTCATTGATCCCGTTCCCCAGCAGGTTGAAAGAGACAACATATATCATAATAAACAAACTTGGGAATAGCCACCACCACCAAGGGTTGGGGCTTGCCAGCACTGCGCCCGCTTCCCAAGCTTTTTTTAGTATCAATCCCCATGACCAAGTGGCGGGGTCGCCGAGCCCCAAAAAAGACAAGCCGGACTCGCTTAAAATTGCCCCCGCCATTGCCATAGTCAAGTTCACTATAACCGGCCCGATGATGTTTGCCAAGATATGCTTGAACAAAATTGAAGCTACTGGCAACCCAGAGCATTTTGCAGCCTCGATGTATGAAGTTTGGGAGACTTTCAGGGTTGTGTTCCTGCACACCCGCGCCAATGACGGCCAAGCGAACAGCCCAATCAATACCGCCACAGCTGTGATCGACGCCCCCAGGGCGGCTGCAGCCACTATCATCAAAGCCAACACAGGCAGTGTCAAAAAAACCTCAATTGCAAGGTCGATGGCAGCCCCAGCTTTTCCATTGAAGTACCCTGATACAAGCCCCAAAGGTATGCCGATAAACCCGGAGACGGCGACAGCGATGAGCGACACTTGCAATGATGTGCGCGCCCCCCATATGATCTGGGCAAAGACATCCAGGCCCAGCTTGTCTGTGCCAAAGAAATGGGAGGTTGAAGGGGGCTGTAGCACTTCAATTGTATACCCCGCAGGAAATGGCGCGATCAAAGGCGCAAAAAGGCCAAGGCACAGAATAATGCCTACACCTGCAGCCCCAGCCAGGGCATTGCCGTTTTTTCTTAATGCTTTGAGAAATGTGCGGTTTGACACTGCTTAATTTCCACCTGCCCTTTTAATGGGTTATCCTTGGGTCCATAGCCATAATGGCAAGGTCTGTTATCACACTCAAGCATACCACGGTGATTGACAAGACTAAAAAAGCCCCTTGCAGCATCGGGTAGTCTTGCTTGCTTACCGAGTCGTATATGAGCCTGCCCACACCAGGCCAGGAAAAGACAGTTTCAGTCATAATCGCCCCTCCCATCATATTGCCGATGTTTAGGCTGATTACTGTTGTTGTCGGTATCATCGTGTTTTTCAATGCATGGCGCCTCATGATGTAGCCTTGGTGCCATCCCTTGGCATAAGCGGTGCGTATATAGTCTTCCTTCAATATGTCAATTGTGGAATTGCGGGTGTATAGCACAATAGAGGCTGTGTTCCCCGCAGCCAACGCCATAGTGGGCAATACAGCATGCCACGCGACATCAAGGGCGAAAGCGATGCCATGTTTCATCGGCGGGGTGAAAGCCCCACCTGTGGGAAACAGCTTAAGCTTGTATGAGAATAGATATAACAAAGCAAAGGCTAAGAACGGAACAAACACAGAGACGCCTAAAATGACAGCTGTGTTTGACGCCTTGTCAAAGAGCCGGTTTTGCTTTATTGCCGCCATCATGCCAACGGGGACGCCAAGGCCTACTGAAACACCTTGGACAAAAATGAGCAAAAGCAAAGTCCATCCAAGCTTTGAAAACAAGGTTGGCCCCACAGGCTGGCCGGTCCGAAAGGAGAAGCCAAAGTCCCCCCGGGCAAGCTCCATTATATATTTGCCGAACTGGATCCAGATCGGGTCGGAAAGCCCCAACCGTTCTGCCATCGCCTGCACAGCCTCAGGCCCCAGCAAGGGGTCTACCAGCAGCTGGGCAGGGTTTGAGGGCATAAGCCTGATTATGGCGAATGTGGCAGCCAATGACACGAAGACAGTTATTGCGCCCCTTATCGCCCGTTCAAATACAAATCTAGCCATTTGGCACGTCCTGGGCAGCTTTTTTCAAACGGGCATGGTGGTGGCAGCGCACAAGATGGCCTTCCTCCACCTCGGTCAAGTTGGGGGCTGCTTCCATGCACATTTTCATTTTCATAAAACACCTGGAGGCAAACTGGCATCCTTTGGGGACGCTTCCAGGGCTGGGGATGTCCCCTTCAAGGATGATCCTTTTGGACTGCCTCTTCGTGGCATTGGGCTCCGGCACAGCAGACACCAACGCTTGCGTGTAGGGATGCATCTTGCTTCCGAATATTGCGTCAGTGGGGGCAAGCTCCACAACTTGCCCAAGGTACATGACCAAAATCCTGTCAGAGATGTACTTGATGACAGACAAGTCATGGCCGATAAATATGTATGTCAGTGAAAGCTTTTCTTTCAATTCGTTGAACAAGTTCAGCATCTGTGCTTGGACAGACACATCAAGCGCCGAAACAGCCTCGTCGCAAACGATAATCGATGGTTTCGGGGCTATTGCCCGCGCAATAGAAATGCGCTGCCTCTGGCCCCCTGAAAACTCGTGGGGGTACAGGTTGTACATCTGCGGGCTTAGCCCGACAAGCTCCAATAGCTCAATGGCAGAGCGCTTCGCCTCATCCCTCCCCAGAGACGGGTTGTTGGCAAGCATTGGCTCTGAAATGGATGTGCCGACCTTCAGCCTTGGGTTGAGGGAGGCGTAAGGGTCTTGGAATATCATCTGCAACTGGCTCCTGTGCCTCTTCATCTGCTTGCTGGTCAGGGGAACCAGATCTTCCCCTTTGTAGATGACCTTGCCGGAATCCGCGTTGGTCAGCTTGAGTATAGTCCTGCCCAAGGTGGACTTGCCTGACCCTGATTCCCCTACGACTCCGAGGGTCTCACCAGCTACAAGGTTGAATGAGACACCATCGACAGCATTTATTTTCGCTTTGGTTAAAAGGCCTGTTTTTATCTCAAACTGTTTGTGGAGGTTTACTACTTCCATAATGCTATCCATTAAATATAACCTCCATAAACATGGCATGCCACTATATGCCCTGGCGAGCCGGCTTGGCAGCTTTCAGGCTTTTCGTTTTCGCATAAGGATTTCGCCATGGCGCACCTGGTATGGAAACGGCATCCTTTGGCGAAATCCCAAATCGCCGGCACAGACCCCTGTATTGTATGCAGCCTGCTTTTCTTAGTGGTTAAAGTAGGCACGGACGCCAAAAGGCCTTGGGTATAAGGGTGCTGGGGGTTTTTGAATATATCTTCTATTTTTCCTGTCTCGACTACCTGGCCAGCGTACATTACTACAACCACGTCGCAAATCTCTGCCACAACCCCAAGGTTATGGGTTACCAGCAAGATCGATCCCTTCTGCTTTAGCTGTGCCATCAAGTCAAGCACTTGGGCTTGGATAGTGGTGTCAAGTGCAGTTGTGGGCTCGTCAGCAATCAACAGGCTGGGCTTGCAGATTGTTGCCATGGCGATCATAACCCTCTGGCACATGCCTCCAGACAACTGGTGGGGGTATGCCCTCATTGTCTTGGCAGGATCATGGATGCCCACCCCCCGCAGTTCCAAGGCGATGGTTTCGTCTGCTTCTGTTTTTGAGGTGCCGGGAAAATGGCGGGTTAGCGCTTCTTGCATTTGGAAGCCGATGTCCAGCACCGGATTCAAGGAAGACATTGGCTGCTGGAAAATAATAGAGATCTGCTTTCCACGGAGCTCTTGCATCTGGTTCTCGCTTTTTGCAAGCAAATCCTCTCCATTGAGGAGAATTTCCCCTCCTTGGATGATGGCGTTGGCAGGAAGCAAACGCATAGCGGAAAGAGAGACCATGCTCTTGCCGCAGCCAGACTCCCCGACAATGCCCACTGCAGCAAGCTTGCTTACGGCAAATGAGACATTGTCGATCAAGTTCACAACCTTGTTATTCTCTTTAAAACCCATGGAGTAATTTGAAAACACAAGAAGCTCGCTCATGACGTCCCCTTAAATTATGTAAATAGCAAACTTGAATACTATATTTTAGATATATGTAGAATAGTAATGAGAAGTTACACTAAAGTCAAATTGAAAAATTCTATATATGAGAAAAACCGAAAATAGAATAAAACGCAATAAAACTTAAGTTGAGAGTTGAGAAGCATTCACCTGGAGTCCGATAAATAAAGTATATTTAGCAACAATATAGTAATAAAGCGCTTCTAAAAAAATAGCATTTACTTTTCAAAACTCACTAAAGATTGCTATAATATGTGTGCAGTCTATAGAATTATTCTATAATACTCCAAATGCTGCCTAAATACTATAAGGTGATATAGGCATTTTGCTTTAATTAGTTACTTGAAAAGCTTATGCCGCATTAAATAATTAACACAAGTTATGAATATAGAAAACATAATTTCACTAGTTTACTTAGACAAATTCAAAAACTTTCAAAAAGCGGCTGACGCGCTGTTTATTACCCAGCCCACTTTTTCCTCCAGGATAAAATCCCTTGAAAAAGATTTGGGCTGCGACCTGGTAAACAGGGGAGGCAGGCAACTCACATTCACCACTAAAGGCGAAGTGTTTTTAGGGCATGCCAAACAGATCTTCGAGGTTTACCTGGCGGCCCTCGATTCAATCAAAGACACTCGGGATACATTGGCAATTGGCTCTATCAAATCTGCTGCGCCAGCTTTGCTTTCAAGCGCCCTTTACTGGCTGGAGCAAAAATCTCCCGGCACCAAGGCTAGTGTCGCTGTAGACAGAAGCAGCAGCTTAATAGCGAGCGTCTTGTCTGGCCAGTGCGACCTCGCCATTGTAGAGGGCTCATCCCACCATGGCCTTGCCTCTGTGCCTATCATGGAAGACTCGATTGAGCTTTATGCGCCGCCATTCCACCCTTTGGCTTTGAGGGAGAGGCCACTAGCCTTGGGCGAGGCTGCCCAGATCAAAAACTTGTGGCGGGACAGCCAGTCTTCAACATGGAAAAAGGTGGACAGTTTCTTTGCCTCCAATGGCTTGAGGCTGGCGCCATCCAACGACATTGACAATTATGAAGATTTGAAGATGGCAATTATTAATGGAAACGCAGTTGGTTTCTTGCCATTGCTTTCTGTTTCCTTAGAGGTATGCCAAGGCTTGCTGGCTAAGCTCCCTTTGGAAAGTTTCACGTTGTCAAGGACGTTAAGCGCTGTATTTTTAGAGGATGCGAACAATCCTATAGCCGAAACTCTTGCAAAACACTTGGGTGCCCCATTTGGAGCCTAAAACCTCAAAGGATCGTTATCGGCTTTGGCTATGCAAAAACTCTTTGTATCCAAGAAAGCAAGCCATGTCATAGTCGCAAGGCGAACCATCTATTTTGGACATAGATGATAATGTGGCGTCTAAAGGAGGGATCAATGAATGTTCTCATGATGTGTCTTTGCTTAATAAACAAACAATACTGTTTATTAAGCAAAGACAGTTTGCTAATTTTTGAAATAAACAAACTTATGTGATAAAATAAAAAAACCCTTACTTGCACAGTGGATAATATTCTGTCTCAAAAGCCCAGATTTAAGCCAAATTGATCTCTATAACGCAGTGATTTGGGATTTTCAAAAGCCAAATTTACTATCTTTGCTACTTTTTCAAGTACGGCTTTGCCCTAGCCTAAGTATGTTGCCTTATTTCCCACCTGCCTAATATGGGAACTGCATAATGATTATTAGAAAATTTTGGGATAAATAGAACAGGACCAATGGCAATTCTTTGCCATTGGTCCTGTTTGAATTCAAGCTAAGATAAAGTAGACCAATCTTAAACGAGCAGGCTGATGTAGTACTTGAACATCATATTGTCGTATCTTTCGAAACGCTCTCTGGCGGAATCCGGGGTGTATGGATAAGTTTTTTGGAACTCATCCCAATCAAAGGCATATTTGCCTTTGATCTTTGGTGTCTCTTCCAACTTAAAGTTCTCGGAGTTGATCGGCATTGCAAATGTTCCTCCTGGATTATCGTAAACGCCGTAGTCGCGGACTGTCTCGGCTACAGCTATAAAGCTCTCCATTGGAATATCGCTTGCCCTGATTGCGCTCTTGTCAAAGCCAAACTGGTAGCCTCCGCCTGGAGCGCAGATATCGATGAGCCTTTTCACTTCATCGATGTTCTCCTGTTTTGACTTTGTTTTGACGTTTGTTATTGGATACATTCCGCCGATAATATGGGTTTTTGCCAGCTTGTCCTTTACGAGCTGGTAATCGGCATATTCGAAGCGCATAATTGTGCCTACTGGGAAGTCTTGCAGGATGTCTACATAACGCATCCAATCATGCTCATGGAATGCGCTTGTGCGGATGCCCCTTGCCACATATTGTTCGACCATCCTTATGTATGTTGGCATCCATACTTCAACAAAATCCTTCTCGCGCATATATGTAGGCATATGGAGCGGGAAGCCAACTTGTCCATGCAGGTGTGGCTTTGATGGCAAGCCGTACAGGAACATTACTGGGTAAAGGGCTTCGCATGCAGCCTTGACCTTTTCCCTGTCGCGCCTTATGTCTAGAGAAACTTCGGAAAAGCTTCTGAGCTGGTCAGCCAAGAAGTCATATGGAGCTGTCCCAAAGCCGCTTGACCCGGCAGGTGCGCCTGTATAATAGCCGTACTTTTCGACTAATGCCCTTAGAGATGGGCCTAATGCGGCGCCGTCTTCTTGCTTTGCGACAATCGCCTGGTGGATTGCGTTGCCCCTTACAACAGGGTTGTCCATGGACAGGGCTTTGTGCTGGCGCGCTATGACTTTCTCCACTATCGTTTTATAAGCGTCCTCAATAAGTTCGTCATACTCGCTGGCGAGCATGCCAATAACTTCTGGATGCTGCACGAAACCGCCAGATCCCATTTGGAATGATTGGCTGTTAAGCAGCTGGAATGATACAGGCGTGCGGGTTGAGTCGCCGATACCGCCTACTGGGCATGTGTCTGAATACAGTATCTCGCATATCTTTGCCCCCTCTTCGAGCAGTTTAGAATAGTCAAACTGGAATTCGAAGAAGTCGATGCCTCCGCGCTCAGCCAAAATGTGTTGGCCTACACTTACTGAAACAGGAAGCCTCTTGGGGACTCTGTAGTTGAAGAAATCTTCATACAATTGGTAGCGCTCTTCTTGGAGAGCTTGTGCATCTTTTGTATCTGCCATGTTTCCTCCTCGGCGCCAGGCAGTAGCCCGGCTTTTTTGTGAAAATATATAAATTTTTAGAACACAATTTGAATAGATTTAAAAAAGATGGTGATTTTGATGCAAATAATTAGGTGTATTGCAATAGCTTTTCCCAATTCAAGAAGATTCTAGCATGATTATCTATATAGGTCAATAGTGTCGTTTAACCGATTAAACAATGATATTCTAAGCGATTGCTTAGATTTAAAATCCAACAGGAAAATGGCTACACAAGCCCCTCCCAAATGCTGGTTGCAATATGTTGAAAAGGTGCTGGTCGCAAGAGTTATGAAAAATCAATAAAAATACAACAAGAAATCTGCAATAAGGCATTCGCCAGAAGGCGAATTAAGGCTTGCCCACAGGCTCTATTGGAAATTTCCACATAGCCATATACAAATAGTATCGTATTCCTCAAAGCTGCGAACAAGCCTTCTGCTGAACTCTAGCCAAAAAAACATTTGGGTGAGCTTTTTGGAGCTTGAAACAGCCTAAAACTCAAAAGACACATTACCAGCTTTGACCGTGCCAGAAACCGCACTGCCTCCAAGGAACGCTCCAACTTGGTTTGTGAGTGTTTTAAGGGATGCAGCCACTTCCATATCGCGTGAAGGATCGCACAAGTTAATAACAATGAGGGCATTTTTAGTATTTTCATGAACTCTAGCTGTGTCATGTTCATCCGCGCCCCATATAGGCGACAGCTCCATACTGCCTTTGCCATAAAAACGTGGAATTCCCCCTTGGATTTCCATTGTTATCTCGCTGCTTGCCTTGGATGTGTCGAATACACTCAATGGCAGTGCCCATATCAATGAAACTGAGTTTGCCAAATCGACAAGCACATTTACTTTTTCAATCAAGCCAGTGTCCAATGCCTCATGGAAAAGCCTCTCCATGCTCGTTGCAATTCTTTCCTCGCCCAACCCGGCATAGGCGTCCCTCCAGGCTTTAATAACTTTGTTTTCTGCAAAATCTGGTTTTGCTAAGTACTTATTGATCTGGACAACACCACTTTTTAATGTCCGGTCGATCCTCGCCATTTTTGATATTGAATTCTCGTTTGAGTTGTCTAGCCCACTGCCGTAAATCACTCCGAACATAGCATCAGGGAACTTGTCCCAAAATTCTTCGCTTACTGTAAATTTTCCCATTCCCACCTCGTTTACCTATTCTGTTTTTCTTTAATTTTATCACCAAAATGTAATAAAGCCGACTATATCGAGAAAGTTTAGCAAAGGTCGAAGACCATTAGCTACAGCTTGGCTAAAGTTTATCCAACAGCGAAACTTGCCTGCAATTGACCGTTAGGTAGAAGATAACTGGAAAAACTCGAGTTGGACCAGCAATAAAAAAGAGGACAATAGGGATTTGTGCCGTACTTTCCAAGTAGTGCACATTAAAACGCGCAAGGTTTCTGGCTACAACCTTGGCCTCCATGGATATGCACTACGGCTATAAAAAAGCAGCGCTGTTTTTGAAGAATGCCATAAATGCTATATATTATTAGGAGAAGAGCATATGCCTGATAAGACACTGCAAAATAGAATCGAAAAGGAGCTTGTATCTTGGATAACGCCGACACCATTCGCCATCGTTTCAGCGTTGGCTTGAATCGAAACTATAATGTAAGATGCTGATTGCTGGAAGCCTCCAATTGTAGAGGTCCGCCTTATGAGAGGGTGATAGGCAGGCTGCAAATCTACAATTTTTGAGCCATATAAGCACCTGGCATTGGGGTTCCTCCATGCCTTGAAGACTTATTTTTCTGCAAAACTAATAACTAATATTAGAATCCAATACGCTTTGGCATTGACAAAGCTATGAGGATATATTTTCATGCATAATGAGAGCAATTATTACTAAATAGTAGCAAATGCTTTCTCGAGTGGAATCCTGCTTCAGTCAGTAACAGAAGCAAAGCCGAGATCTGATGGCGACACATCGCTTGGCTTCGAGCATAACCAACGCCTCCAAAAATTTCTTGAAATCAGCGCTAGAAGCTTCGAGGCGCTCGCGCTTACAACTGGAGGCTGCATCTTTTGCGAGGAATGCACATATCCAGAGCCATGCATAAAGCCAGAGCTTCGCATGAGCTACGCTGTCAGCGTTTGGAGTCGATGTTGGCAAGCTTTGCGTTGGGGCAGGCATGGAGTTTTCTTTCGGAGAAGGCACAGTTCGGCTTGTTGCTCTTGTATTAATGAAAATGAAGCCAGAGGCTGCATAACTAGAAGCTCACTGCATAGGGCGGCAAGCCGGCATAACAATTAGCAACAGGTTGGAGAGCATGCAGATATCGGCAAAACAATTTGAGGCTGGGCACACCATTGTGTTGAGGGAAACAAACAAAGGTTATCTGTAATGCAAATGCAATTCCTCCACATTTGCATGTTATATTTCACTTGCGGGAAAAGCCGTTTTATCATCTTGCTTAGATGCGGCAATATCATTGCTATTCGCCCTTCCATGATATTCTCTCATCGCTTGCATTTGATGAAAGTATTAGAGCAAAGCTTGAGAGCTGTATTTATGCGCATCCAGTCTTGATTTAGGCATTTTTGTTGTATGAATAGCAACAAAAATAAACGAAACAATACAAATACCGGCATTAAATACCCGATTGGCATAATTGCAGCTACAGCGACTCAAAGTATTTTTTATTGTATAAATAGCTGGGATCATCCGGTTTGATAGCCCCTGCCTTCTCGTTTGCTTCAATGGCCTTATCTTTCTCGCCTAACTTGTCATATGCCACACACATTTGAATATAAGGTATAAACCCGTAGCAATCAGGCAGCACAAAAGCTCCCCGGTTTGCTTGAGGGTCTTGCTCGGATGCTAGGCTGTACCAAAACAGAGCCAGTTCATAACGCCCGTTGTCCAGCCAGTGCTTGCCAATATCGCAGCATATCTCTGCTCTGGGGCCATCATCAGCAAGGCTCGCAACAAGGGCATGCAATGCCTTTTGCTCATGGCCGCTTTTCCTATAGCAGTTAGCCAAATCCCCATAAGCGCTGATCCGGTTCTCAATCCAGCAGTCATCGCGGGAAAGAAATTCGATAAAACGGTTTATGGCGTCCTCAAGCCTGTTGTTGTACATCAATTCCCTGGCGTAGTAAAAGGTTTCCCTAGCATTCAATTCTTGCCCTTTTGCTATCATGGACTCAAAAATCCTCATATTGCGCTTTGGATCCCCAGCCTTTAGCTTCCTATGCTCAACTGCAATATCCACTTCCATTGTAGGCTGGGAATAACTGCAAGTCTCGTGTATCGCCCCTACCCATTTGGGGTTTGTCGACCGCCTGAACAGCCGCTCCCGCATATAAGAAAATGTAGCGTTGCCTGCTTCATCGAAAGAGGTGTCATAACGCATGTGCACTGTATTGACAAAGGAGGGCAAACTCTTTTTTAGTTCCTTTAGTTTTTTAGCATTCTCTTCTGTCAAGACATCATCTGCGTCAAACCACATAATAAAGTCCTTGGTGGCGTACCTGAAAGATTCGTTGCGCGCTGCCGCAAAATCGTCTATCCACTCAAAATCATATACTTTTGCGCCACAGTTCCTGGCTATTCTTTTAGTTGCGTCCACAGAGCCGGTGTCGACAACAATTATCTCGTCAACTACATTTTTTATTGAATCAAGGCACCTTTTCATCACATCTTCTTCATCCCTGACAATCATGCAAAGGCTAATTTCCATAAATACACGCCATCCTTGTAGTTGGTATTGGGCACATTAGCCCCCTATGCTATGTATATTTGTTCCAACACCATCAAATGCGTCAAATGGAAAAAGCCTGGTATCCAAACCCAGGCTTTTTCCATTGTATGTTTATGAAGGCAACAATTGTGTTGGCTATCCCTATTTTGTTTCTTTCTGGCTATTTTTTCCTTCCAGTTCAGTGCGTACGAGCTTTCTTACTAAACTGCTCCTTTTTTGGGTTCCCGCAGGCTTGTCTCCGTCGAGGGCAATGCCGAGTTCAAGCGCTGCTGCAATGGTGAAAGCGTCATACTTGCCCGTGTTGTTTTTCTGGTCCATTTGCTTGCTCCTCCTCTCATGGTTGTATTTTGCTCCTATCTCGCAGGTTCAAACCTTCCAATTTGAAACAGGGGCTTGCAAAGCGCATGACTAACCCAAAAGAAAAAGCTGCCAGTTGAAAACCTGGCAGCAAAGATGTGCTGGAATGCCTATATTCCCATATTGTGGTTTTTGAGCAGGAATTCTCTGTGGAAGCATCAAGCGCTTCCATGCAGTTTCTTGCTCAAGGGCATGGAACTGCAGTGTCAATTCATTTCCAAATGCTGGTTGATAGCCTCTTAGATTCGTTCTTGGTTGCACAACCATGCCCGGTAAAACCATACAAAAATTGGCTATCTTTTCTAATTGGGTGTGAGGGTACCTTGGCCTTTTTCAATCTTTAGGTTGTAGGTTGTCAGGTCAAATGTGATTGTCATGATCAAAATCTTGCCTTCTTCCAATGAGTTTTTTGCGATTTTACCTTCCCCGGACAAATCGTCAAAGTTGAAGTCAGAAATTGCAAGCCACCCCTCTGGGCCCAATAGTTCCTGGATGACATATCGCACCATGTCATCGCGCATTGTTTCTGTCTGGTATTTATACTCTTTGTAGCGCACCCCGTTGGTGGTTCCAGTGCCTGTGCCGATGACTTTCCGGTCTTCTCCTAAAACAGCATTCACTGACGGGATTTTGTCATCCCCAAATTCGTACTCTGCCAGCGCTGCAGCTTTCTTGCATCCAGCGAAGAGCGCCAAGCAAAAAACAATGCATAAAAAGGTCGCCAATTTTCTCTTTGTTCCCATTATTTCACTCCTTAATATATAATATACCCTATCTATATGCCCCAAGCGTCATGCACAATTCCTGCAAGGTAAAGATCATCCCCATATGGCACAAATATAAGCCGCAGGGAAGACCAGGCAAATTCGGATTCTTCCCCTTCGCCAGGGAAGTGGAATTCTACAAATTGGGCATTGTCCCCAAACACCCGATAATTCGTGTCAGCCGACGCTGTGCTGATAATGCGGTTGACAGACCTAAGCGGGGCTTGGGTATAGTCTTTATCGAAGATAAAAACGTCGTAATAAGCATCAAAAGCCATCTCTATTGGCTCCCCTGAGCCGTCATAAGCGCCCCAGACAAGGATTTCGTTATAGTAATCCAACGCTTTCACATCCCCGACGCCCAAAACTACAGCGCCGTTGAAATCAACCCACCCATATGGAGAGAAGGTCAACCCTTGGTCGTAATGGGTCAAACTTCCCAAAGCCCCCCATTCCTTGTTTTTTAAAAGCTCCAATACTTGCTCGGCGAGCTCCATTACCTCCTGCTCGCCTTCGTCAAGATCCCCATTGTCATCATATTCCCGGTCGCCCCTCATTAAAACCCAGCCAAGCTCCCATGTCAAGCAAGTCTCGACATAGGGGGGGTCCTTAAGCGCATAATCAAACCATGGTCCATCTTCTTCAAAATACAAACCAACATCAACAAGCTGCCCGTCATAGTTTGTAACCGGCAAGGTTGCCGTGTCCATAAGAACCTCTTCCAAAGCAGCAGACCAATCCTCAAGCCACAGCGCCGCTTCTTGCTGGCTGATAACAGTGTCATAGGATGTAAACACCATCTGGCTATCAGGTTCGCTCAGCAACACGCTTCCATAAAGATCCGCAAACATGGCGTTGCCAAGAAAAAACTCATGTTCAACCCGCATTCCGCTAGCCACAAATGCGCTTACATTCCAGAATCCATACTCGAACTTCTCCGAGTTTTGGGAAGAGTAAACAAGCAGCTGGCCAGCTTCGTTCATATGCACGGAGTAGTTGCCCCCTCCCGCTGCCAGCGAACGCGCCACATCGTTAAATACTTCAACAGCTTGGTTGTTCTCGCTGTCCCAGGCGTAGATGTGCAAACGCTCTTGGTATCCGTCAATGTAGCTCATGAAAATCAATTCAGGAATCCCGTCCCCTGAAATGTCGATGCAGCTGGTTTTGCCGAGCCCCAAGCTGTGTTCTTCCCTGGCGTCGTCAGACACCACCATAATTTCCCGGTTTGCCTCAAGCACATCCCCATATGCTTGGAACATGGCATCCCTGCCAGACCCGTCAACCAACCCTGTTCCCTTGTTCCCATCCCCATTGTTATTTGCGCCAGGGCTCCCGCAGGAGCAGATAGCCAAAACAAAGGCTATTAGAAGCATGGGCATCCTTTTTATCATTTTTAAATTTCCTCCAACAATATGCAATAAATTAATATAAGTATTTGCTAAAATCTAGGCTCATGATACACAAAAAGCGCCTTTAGCAGCAATCCACACATTTATATGGACACGGCGCTTTTTTTAGTTTTGCCCGCTTTTTTGCCCATTCACATTGCAATCTGCCCAGCAAAACGCATAAACAGCTCGGCTTTGCTGTTAATCCCCAGCTTCCGATACAGGCTGCGGTAATATCCATTGACAGTGGCAAAGGCTAGGCCCAATTCAGCTGAAACTTGGCGCACAGTCAAGCTTTTGAGCAGCAGCGTGCACACTTCCTTCTCCCGCGGCGTCAGCCCCAGCCCTTCGTACATGTCAGCAGTGGACACGGTTTCTTGGATTTCCTCGATATCTTGGCGCTTGTACTCTTCAATTAGGGATGCCACATACAACCGGTTGTTCTCGGCATACAAGTAGAATAAAAAGGCAATCGCCGCCAAGCTTAAAATAAAGGAAGTAGCTGGATTTACAATCGACGCCACGCTAAAAGTGTTTTTGGAGATCTGGACCACAAGAGTATTCAAGACTGTGCCGGAAAGCCAGAAAGAGAGGAGGCAAGTGACAGGCAACCCGCTGTTTCTTCGTTGGGCGCAGAACACCATAGGCACAAACAGCGACAGGATCAATGGTGCAGATGAAGTAAAAGCGCTTGAGAGCGCATAAGCGCTTGCCAACGCATACCCGTAGCCCGCATCCATTTTGCTGGGGTTGTTGAAAAAGAGTATCAAACCTTGCTCGAAGCATTTAAGCAGGGCAGTTCCCACCATAGCTGAAAGCCATATGTTCTTATGCAGCAGCCAAGTTATGAACACCCCGCTGGCTATGGGCAAGATAAATGTTGCGACCTGCACCCACATCGAGAACAATTCAGAATATGTCCTTCCAGCGGTATAGTAGCTTCCGTCAGAAAACATGTCGAGGCTGAGCAGCAAACAAGCGCATGCCATAAACTTCTTGAACAACCCGTCTGAAAAATACGAAGCGCCTGAAAGCCCGCTATAGCTGCCATCATCATCGTTGGCATACATAATAGCCACACTGGCGGCAAATGGCGCGCAATAGACTATTGTCTCAGATATGTAGAAAGCGATCCAAAAGTTGAAGATGCCTAAAAAGACCATCAGGACTGTGAAAAGGGCAAGCCATGCCATGACCAGGATTCCGGAAAACCTTGCTGCTGATTTTATGCTGATTACCTGGACAGCCCGCTCGATAATGACACCAGCCATTGCTGCCGGCGCTCCAAGGCAAATGCAAACAAGGACAGAGGAGAGCAAGGGGGCATTTGTCTTGCAAAGCGTCAGCAACACGAAAGAGGCGCATCCTGATAGGCAGCATGTCAGGCACAATGCCCGAAGCTTCTCAAGGCTGGAGAACACGCCTCGTTTTTTAGCTATAGCGGGTGTTGCCAAAAGGGCAATGATTGCGCATGCATACCCGAAACCAAGCACATGGCTAATAGGCTGGCCAGATAATGTGGTAAAGTAGGAAGGTATGTCCGCTAGTTGTTGGTAAAACCCGACAAACGAGAGGAGGGCGGCATACAGCCAGCTTTTCTCTATGCTCTTCTTATGGGGGATGCCGATTTTGGCATTTTCTTGGATTGCGTCCATTGTTTTCACGCTTTCTGTTTATTGAGCGTATTGCCTCTTTTGTCCATTGTATCTGAAAACAATCAAAAATGAATAATTAATTATGCAAAATCGTGGTGAAATGTCGATTTGAATAGGAAAAAAAATAGGCTTCCAAAAATGGAAACCTGAGTCAAAACACCTAATGGATGTTGAAAACAAAAGTGAAAATCTGGTTGCAGAGCTGTAATCATGATTATGCTGTCTCCAAGAGAGCAAAGAAAAAAAAGACCGGAAAATTTCACCAATGTTCCGGTCTTATTAACTTTAGTTCTATGTTTTTTCCGCTTTTTGCCTACGGTGTGAGTTGGGCGAAAGCTTGCATCATGAATTTGTTGAACTGTGCCTTCATAAGAGGCTCTGCGCTTTCTGCGGCAGGCGGATATACCTTTTTGAAGTCTTCGAAGTCTACCAAATACTTGGACTGAAGTTTCGGGTACTTGTCTGCAAGGCCCTTTGTAATTGT
>WRIE01000064.1 GCA_009782875.1 Eubacteriaceae bacterium
CCAATTGATGAACGCTGGCTCTGTGCAGCAAAGCGCCCCAGCGCATATAAGGAAAGCGGCCAGTGTCATAAGCTTCGCGAATCTCACTGAGGAGGAAAAAGAAGTGATATCTAGGATGGAAAGGGCCCAAGCCGACTATGAGTCGATTATCGCTTCCGCGAGGGAAGAGGCCCTCGAGCAAGGAAAAGAGGAAGGCATTGAGATAGGCGCAGAAAGAAGCCGAAGTGAGCATGAAGACAAGACCATAGAAATCGCTGTTAGATTGGTTTATGAAAGCCAGTTTCCTGTCTCAAAAGCTATCGAATTCACAGGATTGGGAGTGGATTTTAAAGACAGGTTGACTAAGATATTGGACGAAAGAGGAATATTCTACAAAATATAGCGGAGTTATCGGATATCTTACCAGCAATGCATAAGCATTTAGAAATAAGCCTTTCAAATGGGGCGGCCTAATCATTATGCTCCATTTTTTTTCTATGTACCTTATAACAGTACTGGGCGCACTGGTTGCTTTACTGGTTGTTATGTCAATGATTGCACCAGTATTTGCTTCTACAGTACAACCTACAGCGCAATTACACGCAACAGATTGTGCTTTTGGGAAGCACAGGCTTGTGATGGAACTGGAGCCTGTGCTGGGAAACCTGCTATTCCCTGTATTTGTCCTGCAGTGCATGACCCTTCAAACGCAGCTTGCTTTAAATCGGACAAAGTGCCTGAGGTTCCTGAAATTCCAGCAGTTTCCTGCACTTGCCCTGCAGTGCATGACCCTTCAAACACAGCTTGCTTTGAAGCGGCTGAAGTGCCCGAAATTCCAGCAGTGCCAGCAGTGCCTTGCACTTGCCCTGCAGTGCATGACCCTTCAAACACAACTTGTTTAGTAGCGGCTGAGGTTCCAGCAGTGCCAGCAGTGCCTTGCACCTGTCCTGCAGTCCATGACCCTTCAAATACAGCTTGTTTAGAAGACCCCGGAGATCCTGGAGTTCCCTGTGATAATATACCTGTTTCTGGATGCATAGGTCATGAATCTACTTGCAGTACAAAGGATGGATTTTGGTGTGATTGCACAAGTGCGATGCACTATCATACCTGTCCATCTAACCCATTTGGAACTCCTGGAGCAATCGGATCAGTACCCGCTACAATCTGTGATTGCCCAGGTGGGTTACACAATCCTGGTTGCAGTCATAAGGATGGATCTCCCTGTGATGGGCTTATTGCTGGATGCACAGGCGGATCACATGATCCTGCATGCAAATTTGTGGCTGCAGTTCCTGCAGTTCCATGTACTTGTTCTATAGTGCATGACCTTTCAAACACTGCTTGCCTAGAAGCTGATGAAGTGCCTGCAATTCCCGGAATTCCTGCAGTACCATGCACTTGTCCTGTAGTGCATGACCCTTCAAACACTGCTTGCTTTGAAGCGGATGCAATTCCTGCAGTACCTGCAATTCCTGAAATTCCCTGCACTTGTGCCGCAGTCCATGATTCTACAAACACTGCTTGCTTAAAAGCGGATGAAGTGCCTGCTGGTCATGTTCTTGGAGAAACAGCTTGTGGATACCAGGTTGCAATACCATGCGATAAAAAATGCCTCGAAAAGGAAACGCTCTATCGGCATAGAATACCAGTCTCCTTCAAGCCAGAGAGGGACAGCGCAAGGGCTCCAAACAACACAAGGTTCATGTTTGACTACACGTTGGGGAAAGACAGCAACTATGCCAGCACCAGCTTCGTTTCAGGCGGATTCGGTGGCGGAAGGTACTACAACGGCGGATTCGGCGGCCGCAGAGCCCCTGGCTCATATTATGGAAGGGGCTATGATGTCCGCAACGGCGTTGCCTCAGGATACATAGAGGTAACAGTAGAGCCAGGCAACAATGTGTTGACAGTGTCTAGGGTTGCTCTTAGGGGTTATACTATCAACCCAGCCTCGATAACTATCAGGTTCACTATACTTGAGAATGGCAGGATATGCTTCAACACCAATGCGACTCGCGCAGATTTCACATACAAGAGGGACGATGTCGCCAAGAAGCCGGTCCACAACAACCCGAAGACGGGCGATGCCACCAATGTAGCCCTTTGGAGCTCGATGGCAGTGACCAGCATGGCTGGAGTTTTTGTTGCCCTCAAGAAAAGGATGTTCAGATAAGACAAAATCCCAAAAGAAATTAAGAATATCGTGACATACGGGTCAAAGGCAGTATGCGGCAATATATGGGCATACTGCCTTCCCTGTTATTTGACCGCAATTTCCAGGATTGCAGTGCTATCGATACCTGCCAAACCTGGCGACCGCCATCAGGGAGTTAATGAGTGCGAGCCAGCTGGGCAAGTTCAAGCGCAGGTTCTAGAAGCATGGCCTTGTGATTTTGGACGAGCTGGGCGAGCTGCTTTTCATCCTGTCGGCAAGGCTACAAAGCAAGCCGATAATTGTGGCGGCAAGTTTTCGTTTGACCGCTGGGCTGAAATCTTCAAGGACCCAATGCTGGCGGCGATAGCCGGCAAGCTCGCCCACAAGGCGCATGTGCTCCAGATGCCGGACGAGAGCTGCAGGCTCAAAGAGGCAATGTAGTGGCTTGAATCGCAGCCTGGGGGCGGGTAAGCCCAGATATGGCTGAGGAGCCTAGCTGGAGGATAGGGGGTGCTGAAATGAGGCAGGATATCAAAGAAGACACATCAAGCTTGTTGTTCCCTATGGAAGAGTTTGACAGCTACACAAGAACGGTTGGCGCCATGTAAACGATATGCGCATAGCAGTAGACATGGCAGCAAACCCACAGGGCTATATGCCGAAGCCTGGCCGCCGATGCGGGATCCCTTTATAGAGGCTCCGCCAAAAAGCGCGGTGGTGCAGTTCCAGCGCCCCCAAGGGAAAAGGTCTGGCGACAGGCTCCGCCTATGACATTAAGTCAAGCAACCCCTCCCCTTTGTACGCCAAAGAAAACAAGCCCTGTGATCAAAAAAAAATGCTTCGGATCACAATAAAAAGCTCTGGAGGCAGTGCGCCATTCCGAAAGACTCAGAATTCAGCACAAAGCTCGAGATTGCCTCCGGCATGGCAAAAGAGGTCGAAAAGAGCCGCCCGCTTGCGTTCAAGCAGATCGGATGCAGCGCTGCATCCAGGGCTACCTTGCAAGAGGGCGCCTATTTTTTCGCTGACATCGACAGCAGCCAGCTGGTTTTCCTTAAGAAGCCAAACTGGGTATTTCCAGAGCGCAAAAGCAGCTTGGCACTACTGGCTGAATGCGTGAAAATCCTTGCTGGAAACGCCAAAATATAACAAACTCAAGCGAGGATTAATTTGAATGACTAATTCTGTGTTGTAGTGTAAATCTACATGTTTATAATGGGTATAGGGAACGCAGGCAGCATGCTGTTAGCTAGACAATAAATAAACCAAAAGCCCTTTTTAGAGTCAGCCGCCAAAGCAACACGGGAGAGAGCTTTGCAAACGCAATAAAAGGGCTGATTGACGCGAAAGTCGAGATTGTCAAGCGCAACGAGGCTCATATGTTCATAGTCTTTCCCAAAAGATGGATTGTTGAAAGATCATTCGGATGGGCCGACAATTGCCGGAGGCTGTGGAAGGTTTGCGAAAGGCACTTGAGCACATTTTGCCAAATGTTTGTTTTGTCATTCATTTCAGTTCTTTTGAGGAGATACTAAACATCCTCTTACATCTTTGAGCTCGCTATTAAGTGCATTTTGTATTTGCCAGCTAATACTAGCGTTTTGGGGGGATAGCCCATAGCCAAAGCCTCACAGCCTCGGATCTACTGGCTCGCTTTCCATCGCCAAGACGCCAAATACGCATTCATGGACCCGATAAAGCGGCTCTTTGCCCACAAACCTCTCTAAAGACTCCACGCCAAGGGCAAATTCATTTAAAGCAAGATTGCGTTTCTTGGACAAAGACCGTTTCTTCAAACGAGCCAGGTTTTCCTCTAATAAGTACTCAGGCCCATATATTATCCGCAAATACTCGCGCCCCCGGCACTTGATGGCTGGCTGCAGCAACTGGGGGCCTTTCATCGATATGAAATCAAGCGGCTTGACCACCATGCCCTCTCCCCCCGAACCAGACAATTCTTCCCACCATCCAACGCCGCCAGAGACGCTGTCATTGTCATTCAAGTCCACAACTATATATCGTGTGGCTATGAAAATTGGGTCGTTGCCGGCTATATACCTCGCAATAGAATCCATATGCCAAACATGGCTCTCGCTTGTCCACGTTTTGCCCTCTGTGGCGAGGATATGGAATGGCGCAATCCGGTAGTCGCCAATGCCATTTACATCCCAGCAATAGCGGCGGTAAGCTTCTGTGTATAAATCCAATGACTTTGCCCGGGTTTTCTGCCTTTCCAAGAGGGCAGGCAGGTCGACAGATCCTTCTTGGGCTCCGGAGCCTATGGCTAAAATAGCATTGCCGATAGCGCCAACTGCTTGTGAAAGGCTGTTTCTGCCTGCCCGCCCCACAGGCGCATATTGGTCTTCTAGCAGCTGTTGCGCCTTGGCAGACCAAGGCATCAACTCTGTGTCCAAGCAAACCCAATCAGTGGAAAAATCATCCCAAAAATGTGATGCCTCCAACTGGTTTTGAAGCCGCTCTAGAATGCTGTTTTGTGTCTGGATATCATCGAAAAAAAACCTGCCTGTCCTTGTGTAGACAATGCCAAAGGCCCCGTCGTCCACCTTGAAGCGCCTAGCTGCAACTTTTGGATTTTTGCATAACACGATGACAGCCCGGGAACCCATATGCTTCTCTTCGCAAACGACAGACCCAATGCCTTGGGAGCGGTAGTAGCCAAAAGCTTCATCCGGGTGTTCCAGATACCCATCCAAATTGCTTGTCTCGCAAGGCGACATAGTAGGAGGCAGAAATATGAGCCACTGGGGGGCAGCAGCAAAGCGGCTCATGACTTCCAGCGCAGCCGCAGAGTGCTCTTCATTGATCTTGATGCTCCTGCGCAAGCGGGTTGAAAGATATTTTAGCCCTAGGATATCCTCGATGCAAAGCATGCTATCATCAACATTCCTGCTATCGAGCGGTTTTGCCGGGGCAAAGTACTCCATTTTGGCTTTAACCTGGACGATTTCCCTTTCCGGATACCGGAGCGCGCTCAATTTCCCGCCAAAAACACAGCCTGTGTCTATGCAAACGGTGTTGTTGGACTCCCCAATTTCTGGCGCTGGCGTATGCCCGTAGACAACCAAAGCTTTGCCCCTGTAATCGTTAGCCCAAGTCAAACGCACTGGCAAGCCGAACTCATCCGACTCCCCGGTTGTGTCGCCATACAGGCAGAAGCTTCTAACCCGCCCGCCTCTGCGGTTATGGTAGTTTTCTGTCAACCCTGCATGGGCGACAACCAATTTGCCGCCGTCAAGAACATAATGGACGCCGAGGCTGCCCAAAAATTCCTTGGCTGCCCCAATAAACTCTTCCGGCTGGGAGCCAAGCTGCTCTGCGGTTATTTCAATGCCATTGGCCATCTGCACTTTTGAGCCGCCCAAATACCTTTGAAGCTTCGCATCATGGTTTCCAGCAAGGCAGTAAGCATCGCCAGCGCTTGCCATACCCATAACTAGGCGCAGCGCCTCGGCATTTTGGGGGCCGCGGTCGCACAGATCCCCAAGAAACACCGCTTTGCGCCCTATAGGAGGGATAGCGGAGAAATTGCCGGCATCCACACTGTATCCAAGCTTGCCAAGGAGCTCGCAAAGCTCGTCATAACAGCCGTGTATGTCGCCAATAATATCAAATGGCCCAGTTTCGCTTTTTTTATTGCTTGGCATCGGTATTATTGAAATTTTGGCATCGTGGATCTCCTCTTCGCTTTTCAGGATATACACATGCCTAAACCCCTCTTTTCGTAGGCTGTTAATTGACCTGCGCAGCTGCCTGCTTTGGCGGCTTATAATCTGCGCGCGCCCTGGAAGGTGTTTTGTCCTCTCCTGGCATAGCTTTTCCGGCATGTCGAGCACAATAGCCACCGGGTGGCAGTTTTGCTCTTTTGCCAGATTTAAAACCTGTTTGCGGGCTTCTTTTTGGACATTGGTTGCGTCAATTACTGTCAAAAGCCCCATATCCAATCTTTTATTCGCTATATAATACAGCGCGTCAAAAGCTTGGGCGCTTACGTTTTGGTTGTTTTCGTCATCCGAGACAAGAGCCCGGAAAAAATCAGAGGACAAGACTTGCGTCGGCTTAAAAAACTGCTTGGCAAAAGTCGACTTGCCGCTGCCTGATACGCCTACAAGGGCCACAACAGCTATTTCAGGAATCTCTATTTGCATTTCTAAACACCCCCATCTGTGTTGGCGCCCCCAAAACCCCTTCAATATCCCCAATGCCGGAAAAAGACACTTCATACCCGTGCTTGCCGGCAACCAAGCGTGCCCATTTGTGGAATTCATCCCTTGTCCACTCAAACCGGTGGTCGCCGTGCCGCAACCCAATGCCATAATTCTGGTTATACTCTTTGTTTGGCGTAGTCAGCACTACCAACCCCGGCTGCGCATACTCAAAGAGCACCCTTTCAAAAGCCGCCAGGCGCGAAGGATCTAAATGCTCAATTACCTCGATAACGCAAGCAGCGTCATATCCAGAAAAACGCGAGTCTTTGTATCCAAGCGAGCCTTGGAACAAGGAAATCCTGCTTGCCATGGACTCGCTTGCCCCTTCCAGCCGCAGTTTTGTTTTTGCCCGCTTTAAAGCCGCGAGGGAGACATCCACCCCCGCCAGGGAGGCGAATTGGGGGTCTTTGACAAGAAGGGCAAGCAGACTGCCCTCTCCACAGCCGATGTCAATGACCCGGCTAGCCCCGCTTTTTTTCAATATTTCAACTACACTTTCAAGGCGTTTGTCATTAAGGTTAGGCTCCCTAGCTGTTGCAGGCTCCATGCGCCCTTCAGCAAGCTGCTCAAATGCCATGCTGGCAAGCGCGCGGCGGCGGTTCAGGTATCTGCTTGTGATAAAAGCTTTCTCAGGATGCTCCCCAAGCCAGCCCTCGCCCAGGCGCAAAAGTTTTTTAACTTCATCTTCGCCTACCCAATAGTGTTTTTGAAGGTCAAAAACAGGAATCAACACATTGAGGTGTTTTAGCAAGTCCCGCAAGCGCACCTTTCCAGACACAACAAGGTTGACGTATTTGCTCTCCCCCCAACCGGGAAAAGCATCATCAGCGACAAAAGGCTCATAGCTGGTTTCGTAGCCCAAAGGCTCAAATACGCTCGCCAGTTTTTCCTGGTCGCCCCTGCAAGGGAGCATGGCAATTCTTGCGCTCAAATCCAGAGCGCAGTCAGAAAGCTCTTGGCGCTCATCAGACCGGCCGCTCATGGCAGTGCCAAATACCCTTGAGATAGCAGTGCTCATAAACGATGATGACACATAAGGGCGGTCATTTACATAGTCGAAGAGCCCTCCATCACGTGACCCAGGTTTGCCCCTTGCCAAGTGGATCGGATCTATATCAAGCATCAAGGCTGCTGTAGTCCTCTCATCAGACACTTCAGGGTAGAAGACATACGCCTTGCCAAAACTTAGCTGGAATACTTGCGGCCTGTTTGGATTCTTAAAAAGCAGAAACCCAAGGTCAGATGTGTCTTTCCCGGTATATGTTATGGTTAGTATCATTTCAAATCTTCCTTCCAACTACTCTTGCAACTCTTCAATCGCATCACGCTTTGCCTTTTTTTCTGTTATAAAGCTGTGCCAAACAACACTGGAGATTATTATTATGCCTCCTGCTATGGTTGGCAACCCTGGAATCTCGCCAGTCAAGATAGCCACCCAGACCGGATTCAACACCGGCTCCAACGCAGTGATAAGGCAAGCTAGCAGTGCAGGGACTTGTTTTATGCCGATTGAGAAGAATACATATGCCAACCCAACTTGGACAATGCCCAAAAACAGAATGGCAAGCCAAGCAACAAGGTTTGATGATACCCCGGCAACAACAAAGGGCATACCCAACACAGCGTTGAACATAAACCCGAGCATCAAGGACTGCTCGGTGTCAACATCAGGGCGTTTGTTGCACACGAACACGCCAGCGAAAGCAAGCCCGGAGGCGATAGCCAATATATTGCCCAGCATTCCCCCTGAACCGAGCCTATCGGCAAAAAACAGGAACATGCCAAGCATAGCAGCCCCCACAGCGGCAGCCTCGTAGGCCTGGGGCTTTTTTTTGAAAGCTGCCAGCTCGATGAGTATGATGAATAAAGGCGCGCTGAATTGCAGCAATATTGCAGCAGCTGCTGTAGTGAGCTTGTTTGCAAACACAAAGAGTATTGTCGTCATCGCCAAACAGGCAGCAGCCAATACATTGCCTTTGCTCAATTGCACTTTGAGGCTCTTTCGGTATGCTGCAAAGACGACCGCTGCCAAGAAAGCGCGAAGCCCAACAATGCACATTGCGCTCCATGGTATAAGCTGGATCAACATGCCACCAAAACTCCAGCAGACAGAGGCGGCTACAATAAATAAAGAACCTTTGCGTTTGATGTTGCTATTTGCCATAAAAAAACTCCAACCAGTCTACGGCCAGGCGCTGTGCCATTGCCTATGTGTAATATTAGTGCAATTTGGCCTTCAGGTCAAACATATCGTTGCCAAGGCGCAATCGAACAAAAAAATAAACGATAAAACCTCCAATCTACTTAAAAAACCAAATTGCTGTTGCTTGGATCTATCAACAGGTCCACAGCGCCAAACTGCAAAGGCTTTCCTTCTTTGGCAAGGCGAGATGCAAAAGGAGTGCAAGATAATTTCAAAAAATGTGTTAATCGCTAGTCTAGTATTCTTGCATACTGCAGTTTTTACTTCACGTTCGTCCCATGTTTGCCTGCTTTTGTCTACCACAATTCACGCACCATTTAAAAAAATAGCTTCTTTGCCACAGAATGCACCAAATCTCGACACAGGCATAGATAAATGATATAATCATTATAAACATTAGAAATTAGTTAGTTGAAAACACATAGCGATATTTGTTCCCTTGCATGTTGGACAAGCATGGGGGATGGCGGGGCATTTAAAAAGCAGAGTTAGGCAAGCGAAATCAACAAGCGTCTGTTGGCCAGCAAACGCGTTTCTCCTAGCCAAAGAAGAATACATTGGCGGCCCTGGCTTGTCGCTTATGTGGTTTATAGCCTGAAGCTTCTTTGGGGCGGGACAATACTGCCACTGCTAGTTGGCACAAGCAGACGGGGCTTAATATTTATCCCTGCAATCCATCAGACAAGGAGATGGCGCATCACAATTGGGGCGCCCAGTGCTAATCACTGATGTCAAGAATTCAAATACAGCGCATAAGAACATCACAAAGAGCCCCATATTTCTTAATTGCTATAACAATATCTGTAGCAATTATCTCAAGCGTGCTCATTTATTCGAAATCGCAAAAGAATGAAGCCTCATGCGGTCCCGCTTTTGAGCGTATTGCCTTGAGCTCAAGCATCCAAAACAGGAGGCGGCTCCCCTCTGATGACACTCTAGGGTCTCAAAAAGACCAGATTGTATTGAGTTTGCTCCAAGCCAAGGTAGCGCAGCAACACCCGAATTTTTCGCGCTTGATCAGAAAAAATGCGGGCCCTGCCTGCCTTTCAGATACCCAATGGGATGTTGGCGGTGTCAGTGTCTACGTCGCCAAGGGGACATTGTTGCCCGTATGCTTTGAGCCGGTGCAAGTGAGCTTTAGGATAAGGGAGTTGTGCCAAGCGCAGCCTGAGCCGGTTGTTTTAAACTACATAGACCCAAACAAACCAATGGTGGCTTTGACTTTTGATGACGGGCCTTGCAGCAACACACCGAGGATCCTCGAGTTGCTGCGTGATAATGGCTGCCGGGCTACTTTTTTTGTTGTCGGCAGCAGAATTCGAAGCAATGCGCAAATTATCGCAGACACAATTGCCCAAGGCTCGGAAGTTATGGGCCATTCTTGGAGCCATAAAGATTTGTCGACGCTTTCAGAGAACAGCATAAGAAAAGAAATACATGAAACAAACGAGGCGATTTATAATATAGCTGGAGTAGAGCCAATAGGCTTCCGCCCTCCTTACGGCTCTGTGAATACGAATGTTCTCAAGGTAGCCCGAGAAGAAGGCCTCTCCTTAATAAATTGGTCAGTGGATCCTCGGGACTGGCAGACAAGGAATGCCGAGATGGTATACAACGAGATCATGCGTTCTATTGTTGACGGGAGCATCATCCTTTGCCATGATTTGCACAGCACTACTGCGGACGCCATGGAAAGGGTCATCCCAGAGCTGCTGCGCCAAGGGTACCAATTAGTGACTGTAAGCGAGCTTTTGGGCGAAGCCCTCCCGGTCATTGAGCCAGGGGTTGTCTACAGGCACAAATAAGCAGAGGATGGGCTGTTTAGTTTCTGGCACATAAAAACGTAATATTTTGTATAAGCGATACAAACGAGCGCACTATAGCGAACCGCAGCGTTTGGCAAAAAGCTTTTCTTAGCTGCAAAACAAGCGGAGCGCAGCTTTGGAAACCTCTTTGATGCCAATTCGCCAACCCCCATTATTTGGCGGGCAATCCAAGCTGCGGCACATGGGTGGGCGGAGAATAATATCGATTGCCGGATGGCAATCAAATAGGCAGCCAAGGCTAGCGGGCATAAAGTTCGCTGGCCATTTTATTTTTGTTCTTTGTGTAAAAGCCCATATCGGCAATTTGGGCAATGGCTGCTTTACTATCTGGAAACGCGTAAACAAGTGTTGCCTCCAAGCCTATTTATACCCGGCAAAATGCGGCATATTTGCATGGGATTGGTGTTATTGTTCTAAATGGCGAAAAACCATCATATTAGCGGATGATGATATCGCAGGGTGTGGCTGGACAGCTTGGATAGAAACAAACCCGATTAAAAAAATAAACAAAACTTTTATTAAAAAAATTAAACCGAACCCAGGCTTTGTGCATCTATGGGGTGTAAAGCGAAAGGAGCCAAATGCCATGGCAATGACTGGACAACAAATACAAATCGTTGTAGCGGCACAGAACGGCGATGTCAAAAGCTTTGAGGAGCTTTTTACGATTTTCTATGACAAGGTGTACGGTTTTGCGAGAATGATTTTAAAAAACGAAAAGGACGCAGAGGATGTTTTGCAGGAAACTTTCATCACCGCATGGCGGAAGCTGGATACCCTTGAGACGCCTGCTACCTTTTGCGTTTGGATCCAGATCATCGCAAAAAACCTATGCAACATGCAATTGCGCCGAAAGAATATAGCGATCCTGCTAGACGCAGAGCAGGATCTTGAAAACTACGATACCGAAGAATCTGAAATTATGCTCCCGGCTGTATATGCCGAAAAAGAGGATTTGAGGGAACGGCTCGGCAAGATCATAGACAGCCTTTCAGATGTCCAGCGCCAAACTGTCACCTTATATTATTTCAACGAGCTGTCGGTGGATGAAATTTCACAAATCATGGAATGCAGCCCTGGCACGGTGAAATCCCGCTTGTTCCTTGCCCGGAATGCGATCAAAACAGAGGTCGAAGAGCAGGAACGCAAAAGCGGCGAGAAGTTTTACGGTATTGCCGGCATTCCACTGCTGCCGCTTGGCAAGCTGGTCCAGTCGCACATGGAGTCTCTCTCAATGAGCCAGAGTGCGGCAAACGCTTCTTTGGGCGCGATCACAGATTCTATTGCAAATGCAGAAATCACTGGTGTCGAGGAGTCTGCGCCTGTGATAGGCAATGCCAATATGGGGGATATAAGACGCTTTAAAAAAATGTCTTTAAAAACAAGGCTCCTTGCCGGTGTCACAGCGCTTGCGGTTGTAGGAGCTGTAGCTACACTAGCGGTCATTCTGTCAAACGGCGGCAAGAGCAATCCGCCCAGTGTCGATGATACTGCCTCCGGCATCAACTCCGCTGCCACCGGCGAAATGTCTGATTCTGATCAAGAAAACATATCTGATCCTGGCATCACACCAGATCCTGGCATAACACCAGATCCTGGAAGCACACCAATTCCTGGCAACACGCTGGATCCTGGAAGCACATCACCAACTGGCGAAATACCCGTGCCTGCGGACAGCGGCCAAACCACAACACAAAGCGATACTCCCACACCTGGCAGCAACAAGCCTGGCACGCAGATAGCCTGGGGAGCCGCCAACGGATACTGGCGTTCAATGCTAAGACCGTCGAGTGAGGATAACGCAGTCGCTGCGAATGATAGATTTGTTGGATTCTTTCAAGAAGAAGGCGCTTTTAGATTTGAATACGGTTTATATGGAAGCTCCTATTGGATCGGCGGTGAAGTGGCCGCAGCTGTTAATAAAGGCGGAAACAGGACGGAAATCACTGTGCATATACCGGCAACACCGGCGAGTGAGATGGACGAGGCCAGGCCAGAGAGATGGGAAACCATTTATATCCATGAAGTAGACAATATGATGAATATCAAGATTGAAGGCCTTGGCGGCGAATGGCACTCATACGTATGGGGCGGCAATACACTTGAGGAAGCTTTTTAATATATAAACCGCGCTTAAGTACTGCACACCCGCCGCGGCCATACCTTCTGCCATGAGATCGAGCGGGGCTATCATCCCTGTAAGGGTATTCAAATAACTACAATTTATAGTTAAATAAATTAAAGGTGGTAAACCACATGAAAAGAGTAAATAAGCTTATATCGATCCTGTTGGCATTGGCGGTTGTTTTCTGCATGAAGCCGTTAACGGTGAAATCGGCAACAGCCAACCAGCTTGACTTCCAATTATGCACAGGTCTTGGCAGCAAATCAACAACCGGCGGAATATCCGTGCCTGCGGACAGCGGCCAAACCACTACACCAAGCCCCGGCGGCAAGACATCTGGCACGCAGATAGCCTGGGGAGCCGCCACCGGATACTGGCGTTCAACTCTAATACCGTCACGTGAGGATAACGCGGTCGCTGCGAATGATAGATTTGTTGGATTCTTTCAAGAAGAAGGCGCTCTTAGATTTGAATACGGTTTGTATCGTAGCTCCTATTGGATAGGCGGCGAAGTGACTGCAGCTGTTTCTAATAAAGGCGGCAAATGGACGCAGTTCACTGTGCATATACCGGCAACACCGGCGAGTGAGATGGACGAAGCCAGGCCAGAGAGATGGGAAACCATTTATATCCATGAATTAGACAATATGATGAATATCAAGATTGAAAGCCTTGGCGGCGAATGGCACTCATACGTATGGGGCGGCTATACACTTGAGGAAGCTTTCAATAGAATTAAAGGATAAACTACACAGAGTATTATAATACCCGCCGCGGCTATACCTTCTGCCATGAAATCGAGCGGGGCTATCGTTCCTGTGAGGGGATGCAAATAACTACAACTTAAATAAATTAAAGATGGTAAACCACATGAAAAGAGTTAACAAGCTTATATCGTTCCTGTTGGCATTGGCGGTTGTTTTATGCATGATGCCAATAAGGGTGAATGCGGCAAGCGCCGGTTTTATTACCGACCAAATTAACCACCAATTTTCCCATGGAGGCACAGGCCCACTCAGCGCATCAGATTCGGGCAACATCGTAACCGTCACAGGCGATGTCACCGGTGCGACAAACTCACTTAAGCTTAACATTGATTCCGATGTGACGGTAGTATGGAAAGCTAAGTATTCCGGCAATATGAGCGATCCCGTGATCGAAATAATGGGAGGCGGCAAGTTTGAAATTGCGGCGGGCAGCTCTATTTCAAACGGCGGGAGCGGCGATGCCATATACTCTTCCGGCACAAACGCAAAAATCAATGCAAGCGGCGGCATAGTGAGTTGCGCAGCTGTTGAGCGTTCCGCTATATTCGCCGGTGGAAACAACTCTGAAATCACCGTAAGCGGAGGGACGCTAAGCGCCTCAGCGCAAAATGGCTATGCTATATGCACCGCTGGGGAAAATACAAAAATCGCTGTAAGCGGCGGCATGCTTCGCGCCACTGGGGAAGGCGGCGCGGCTATCTGTACTGTCGGTCCGGCGACTGCCATCGATATAAACGGCGGCACAGTGGAATCCACAAAAAACTGGGCTATCTACAACACTGGCAAAAAAAGCGAGATCAAAGTGAGCAATGGCACGGTCAAAGCGAATGGCACGGAAGGGCGCGCCATCCGCAACGCCGGTGAAGAAGCTAAAATCACAGTGAGCGGCGGCTCATTGGACTGCGGGGACGGCGGTATCTCTATTGCCAACGCTACAGGGGGCGGAAAATCCGAAATTACGGTCACTAATGGCATAGTGAGGGCTTCGGGGGTAAACAGCACGGCTATCTACAACGCCGACACTTGCCCAGATAGTAAAATCACGGTTTCAGGCGGCACAGTGGAATCTGTGTTCAGGGGGATATTCAATGCCGGCGCGAACTCCTCTGTCGCAGTGAAAGGCGGCGTGGTAAGCGCTACGACCGGAAACGCAATACAAAACGAAAGCACAAATTCATCTGTTACGGTGAGCGGCGGTTTTGTGTTTTCTTACGGGATAAGCATAAGTGGAAACGTGAGCAATACAGCCATCCGTATGGCTAGCGGTTTTCCTACGATTAATGGAACAGCCGTTGTCTGCGCGTTCAGCCCTCCGGCTTTAGCCCCGGCCTATACGGCAGGCTCCTCGACCAACTTGGCTATTGGTCCATCTGCCGCCACAGCCACATGGGGCAAAAACGGTGGGCAGACCGGCATAAACTACAAAAATGGCGCAAACAGCGGCTTTTTCCCCATAAGCGGTGGTATAACGATCAATGCGGTTGCCCCTGCAGCGCCTACAAAATTGAAGGCGACAGTAGGCGCAAACAGCATAACCTTAACTTGGAAAGACTATTCCGACGATGAGACAGGCTTTGTCATTGAGAGGAAAGATGGAGGCGGGGGCTGGGGGCAAATGGGATATGTAGAAGCGAATGAAACAACCTATACAGACACCAATGTACAAGTGGGCAAGACGTATACCTACAGGGTCAATGCATCGTTATTGGGAGGGTTGCCATCTGGCTATTCCAACGAAGTCACTGTGACTTTGAACAGCGCGGCCACAAAATACACGGTCGGGCACTGGAAGAACGGCTAAAGCCAATGCCACATCCCTTAAGGAGGCGATACTGTCAAGCTGGCAGCTGAGGAATAGCGTTCATTCTCGTAAAGAAACGCGAGCTCGAAGCGAAAAAGCAAGTCGAAGAATACAATAATTAGAAAAATAATAATAAAATATATCCTTCTTGCAGCAAATGTGGTTGCAAAACAAATATCACAGCCCAGCGAAGAATTGCCAATAATTTAAACCAAGTTTTTTGAGAATATTTGCGTCTAATAGGCAATTTACCGCATTTGCCTTGTTGGATGGGATGTTGCAATTATTGGAAATCAATATCGACAACCTTAACTTCGAGCCAAAAACATTAGGAAAATATCCGCGCTGTTTGAGTTTTTTTTCAAAACGGATCTTCTGAAATGAAAACGACTTGAACAACGCATGGCAAGCCACTCTCCGCATTTTGGAAGTTCCAAAAGTATGGCTAAGTCTCTAGGCAGGGTTCTCCAGAAGGAACTGGATGAACTCCTGCTCGTTGTTAGGCTCAGTGATCACAGGGACTGGCACCCCCTCGATTGAGACGATGTTTTCGCGGATGGCTTTCAGCGACTCAATAATGTAGCCGAAAGTGTACTTGCGTCCCCCCAACCCCGTCTTGGCCATACAAGGGCTGGAGCCTTTGGCTCATGTGCCACATCAGGCAGCAGGCCAGCTTGCATATGAAAACATGGCGCTCGATCCTTTCGTCTGTCTTGTGGAAGAAAGGCCTCATGCCCAGCCACGCTGTCTTCATTCTCCTGAAAGCCTTCTCTACGTTTGCAAGCCCCTTGTAGCTCTCGGCAGCCTCGACCGCGGACATGCTTGTCTCATCCACGCCTGTGTATATGGCGCAGCATCCTCCAAGGGCCTTCTCCGCCTCGATT
Organism: Eubacteriaceae bacterium; assembly: GCA_009782875.1. GTDB lineage: Bacteria > Bacillota > Clostridia > Eubacteriales > Anaerofustaceae > WRIE01. The sequence continues at coordinate 15,970 of WRIE01000064.1, forward strand.
TTTTTCTCGTCGAAGCTCCATTCCAGGTTGTCGCCAGAGCCGCTGAAAACGACAAACTTTGCCATTTTGTGCTTGTCTAATACCCTTCCAGCCCGCGCCTCCTTGCTGTTTTTGCATTTCCTTGCCGAATTGACGGCTTTGCCGAAGGTCTCTTTTGCCTTGTCCAGGAGTGCTTGCCTTGCGCGCCCCTCCTTCTCGGCCATCTCCGGGTTTTTGCACAGGCAATAGCGCATATTCCCCTCCACCAACTCCACAATAGACTGCCCGTCAAAAAAACCTGGCTGCACAACGCCTTTCACGCACAGCTCCTTTATCTTGGCATAGGTGGGCACCGAGGCCGCCTTTACTGTCTCGTGGCTGATTTTTACGTACTGGGCGGTTGCGGCTATCCCCCTGCCGCCAACGAACACAACCTGCTCGGTGCCGTATTTTTCTGCAGCTCCTCTATCTTGCCCACCACTGTTGCCCCATCTTTGGTGTTGCCCGGGAAGATGTCTACAGCCACAGGGCGCCCGCCCTTCCCGCACAGCAGCGACACCGCTACCTGCTTCTTCCCGCGCTTCTTGCCCCGGTTGTAGCCGTATGCAACTAGCCCGCTGCCTTCAAACTCCTCTTCCATGCAGCTGCTGGTTATGCCGTAAAGGACCAGGCAGCCGTCCCCGGGGCGCTTGCCCGCCAGGGCTTTCTGTATCTGTTTTTGATATTCTGAATTGTACATGAATTGTACATAGAATGATTACCAAAAGTACATAACTCATATCTCCATTAAATGGAAGGACCAATGCCTAATCAATAGTGTTGCCCTTTAGTTATGACGGCTAAAGGAGGAAACAGAAAGGATGCCAGCATTTGTCCAAAAAAAGCATATCAAGCATTTGCACGAAGATAAAGGCATGTCTCTAAACTAAATAAATAAAATAGCGCAGGAAACAAAGCTGGATTACCGCGCTGTCATGAAATATGCCCAGAAAGATGGCTGGAACACTGAAAAAGAGCGGAAGCTTTCTGAGCCTATATACCCAGCCATGGGCC
>WRIE01000065.1 GCA_009782875.1 Eubacteriaceae bacterium
GGCAACTAAGGATACCGCACCTATTGCTGGAGTTGGTGCAATTAATATCATATAATGTCGATTATTGGCATTTGTACAAGCCTAGTTTTTGGCTTTGGAATATGTTTTTGTCATCGAGTATATGTAGCGACTGTTGGAAATGTGAATGAAGCAACAATACGGCAATACATCCAAGAACAAGAAGAGAATGGCAAATAGGAAGACGGTGGCAAGTAGAGCCTCTTTAAGAGGCCGTTAGCAACAGATGCCAGTGAAACCCGCCTTTAGGCGGCGCTAGAAACATTGCCCTGGAGGGGCCAACGTCAAACCTCCACTTGAAGTGGAGGTCAGTGATAGTGTGTTTTGTAAAGGAACGGCTATGAGAATACTGTACACCGGCTACTCTACAACTTGAAGTGGCAAGTGATCTTCAAAGGCAACGTTGGATAGCGCAAACACAAGCACAGGAATTGAAGCAGAGCCTGCTGTAGCTTCAAAAAGGTAACTATTCAGTCTAGCTAGATAATGTCCCCAAAATATAAGGAATCAAGGATAGAACCTTGAAAATCTGGAGCTTTTTTTGATTTTCAAAATCCTCAATAATACCTGTGGAGGATGTATGAATGAAGCTAAACTTCAAGAAGCGCAAAGGCAAAACCTAAGATTCGGAAGCAATGGCTAGGCAGGCAAATTTCTGCGCTGCCATTGGAAGTCTCCTCATTGGCAAGCCAGCTCGCTAACGCGCTAGAGGAAAAGCGCACCCTCTCCGGAGAGAACTCCAGGCTTGTTGAGGAGAACGCAAAGCTTGCCAATGAGAACAACGGGCTAAGGGCGCCTGGCCAGGTACTCAAGCAACCCGGGCAAGCATCGATCAAAGTTTCGAGCGCATCTGAACACGTACAATTGCATTTTTTTCGATATCAGGAATTCGTGAGCAGTTATAGAGAAGTTGAAGAAACGGCTGGAGCAATGCTTGAGCTCATTGTTGCAGATGCCAAGAAAGATAATCCAGGAATTATTTTCAACAATGAGAAGAATATTGTTCAAGTGATGTGGGATTTGTATGAGCATACAGAGCGTTTTTACATAGTTTTGTTAGATGAGTGGGACTGCATTTTTGGCTATATAAAAATGATTCAGAGTCACAGGAAAAACACTTGGATTTTCTTAGGCTTTGGCTCAAAGATAAAGCCTATATTACCCTTGCTTATATGACAGGGATTTTGCTTATAAGAAATATGCAACTCATAGCGCACTGAATATGTTCACGGAGTATTCTATGCTTGAGCCGAGGGGACTTGCCCCTTACTTTGGATTTACTGGAGAGGAAGTATTGGAGGTCTGTAGAAAACACGGCGTCGACCATGGAGAAAGAGAAGAGTGGTATGATGGCTACAAGATGGTTTACTCAAAAGCTTCAAACTTTGGATTCGAAGAGGTCGTTTGTTCCATATACAGCCCAAAATCTGTAGTAGAATCATTGCTAACTCGCAGGTGTGCGCCATATTGGGTTAATACCGAGACTTATGAAGCCCTAAAACTATATATTCAAATGGATTTTAATGGGCTTCGGGAAGACGTTGTAGCGATGCTTGCAGGCACCAAAGTTCCCTTAAACACTAGGACGTTTTCCAATGATATGGCAAGTTTCACGAGCAAAGACGATGTGCTGACATTGTTGGTGCATCTAGGGTATTTGTCCTTCGATGTCGAAGGCAGAACTGTGCCAATCCCAAATAAGGAAGTCAGTGAAGAGTTCGCCAACACGATTGAAGCTCTTCATTGGGACGGTGTTGCAGATGCGCTAAAAAATCATTCGAGCTGCTAGAAGGTGTTTGGCTCCAGGATGCAAAAACAGTTGCTTTGGGGGTTGAAAAAGCCCATATGGAATTGCCTTTGCTAGAGTACAATAACGAAATTCCTTGAGATGCGTTATATTGCTTGCTTTCTACGTCGCACGCAACTTCGTTGAAATCTCCTAAGAAATGCCATCTGGCAAATGGTACGCTGATGTCATTATGCGGCCAAAGCTGAGCTATGTTGACAAGCTTGGCTCTGGTCATAGAGCTTAAATGGGGATCCAGCGCAAACGATGCAATCCAACAAATCAAAAGCCGGGAGTATATGGGGGCGCTTAGCCAATGCAAAGAGGTCTTGTTGGCAGGTATTAATTATGACAAAACTTCAAAAACCCATGAATGTGAAATTGAAGAATGGAAACAAAATTAACGGTTAGCTTATTATTTTGGGCCTTTATACCTGGACAGGCTTACTGTCCATGACTGATCCATCCAGCATATTTAACGAATTTCCGTTAACCCTCCCGCGTTATGCCTTAGGGCAAAAGAAAATGCTTTCAGGCATAGAACGCAGTTTATAGCCAATGTAAGCAGCATCATCAGTTTCTACGCGAGAGATATGTGTCTCCACAATCTTTGCCTTGCTTTTTTAATTTTCTAAAGTAATAAATAAGCCTTGATATGCAAACCGGTACAAGAACCATGCATATCTCTGTAAGCGTAAATGGCAATTGAATCTCCAGAGAACTAGTTACAGGTTTTGGGCGTGACAACAATTGCTGTGAAAAATTCTTGCCCCAATAGCGCCGGTTTCCAACTTGATAGCTATTGCTATTAGTAGCTATATAGTGGTTGGTGAACATCATAGCGCCAGTCAGGCTTGGCTGGATTCTGGAATAACTATCAACAATAGTGCGGAAGCACTCCATATTGTCGTTTACTTCGTATGAGAAAGTATAGACACTTTTATCATAAGAAAAGCCGCTTTTCCCGTTGTCATAGACATACACATTGTATGCATATATGCCCGGCGTATGAAATACAATATTGCCAAATTCTACGACTTTATCAGCAGCCGTCGAAATTGTTTTCTTGTTTCCAACTGACCCAAAGGGCATTGGAGCGCTATCTGTCAACCCTTCCATTACCAATGTGAACAATGAGTTTTTAGGTGGCCGTTTTCCGGCAACTGTTACCAGCACTTTTATCGGAGGGTCTCCTATAACATCCTCCTCAATTGCCCAAACTGCATATAGTATCGTGTTGGCGTCGCCAACCGCCATTGTGGTTTCGCCGTTTTTTGAATAGCTTGGAGTTGTGGCATTTTCTAAAGGCGCCCAGCCAAGGAATTTATAGCCATTCCTTATTGGCTGAGGGGAAAACAAGATAGGAATGCTAGCCCCCTGCAAAGCGGTTTGGGATTCAGGCACAGGTCCAGATCCGTTGTTTGGGTCGTATATAATTGTGAAGCTGGGCGAAAGGTTGTCATTTGCCCATATTGCATACAAAAGGGCATTTTCGTTTCCAATGGTCAATTCGCTCAAGCCGGATTCTGTAAATTCTGGCTGCGCCGCTGAAGGGTTCCGATCCCATCCGAGAAACGTGTAACCAGTTCTTGTCGGCAATTGGGCATCCATGACGTTGAAGGTCTGGCCAGGTTTTAGTCCACTTTCGATAAATGCCTGCTCTGTCCCGTCATTTGCATAATAAAAAACACTGAAAGTGGATCCGGTTGTGTCAGCATCATTATCTGAAAAAGATTGTGCAATTGTGTCCGCTGCCGGCTTAGAAGCGATTGGATCCGGTAGATTGTCTTGGGTCTGTTTGGCTGGCTTAGGCAGCTTCTCCTGTTCATAACTTTGGCCAAGTCCTCTGCTGGCAATGGGCTTTTGCTCAAAGGAATTCGCTGCGGACGGCACTGGCTGGGCTAATAGAAACGCAATAGAAATAGCCAGCACTGTTGTTTTAATGTTCAAACTTTAGCTCTCCGATCTGTGCTCAAATATGCTGATATTGCGGTGGCAGTCTTTCAAAAGTTTGTGTACAAAATGTGGTCGATGCCAGAATTGTTTGGCGGTTAGCAAACATGCGGCCACTGTAAGCTAAAACCAAGCTCTTTGTCTTCTGTTGCTTTAATTAGCTGGTGTTTTCATTAAAATTCAATTGGCATATAAACCATGCTTTATCTGGTTGTCTCATGGGGCAGGAATGTCCAATTTTTTTTGTTTTTTGAATATTTTGTTTGACTTTGTTGAAGCAAAAACAGACCCTAGAATAAAAACTGGCACTAGGATAACTAATAAATCTCTTTTAGTAAATGGCGGTTTTTGGAGTGCGGGCTGGCTAGCTATCTGCTTTCTTTGAAATAACGATTTCCCCCAGAGTCGCCGGGAGTTTATATAAGTGTCTTTGTTGTTGGAAAATGCATACCTGCCGACAAACACAATAGCCCCAGAATCCTGGCTTGACTCTTTGCCGGCGACTGTGCGCTTGCATTCCAATTTGCTGTTTATTTCGTAAGTGATTGTGTAGATATTGTTGTCGTTTTCAAAGCCGTGTTGTGTGCCTGCTAATGCGTATACACTGTAAGAATATTTGCCCGTCTCAATAAATGAGATATTGCCAAACTCTATGACTTTATTGGCTTTTGTGGTTATTGTTTTCTTGTTGCCGACAGATCCAAAGGGCATTGGCGCATTTTTTGTTTGGGCTTCTAGTACAAGTTTGAACGATGAGTTTTCAGGAGGGATCGTGCCATTGACCATCATCATCGCTTTGATTGGAGGGTCTCCAAAAACTGGTGTCGCAATTTCCCAAACTGCAAAAAGAGTTGTGTCAGCGTTGCGTACCTCTAAGGTGGCAGCGCCGTTTTTCATATAATGCGCAGTGGATGAGTTTTGTGCAGTAGACCAGCCGAGAAATACAAAGCCTTCCCTTGTAGGCTGGGGGCTAAACGCGACGGGGACGCTGGAACCTTGCAAAGCGGCTTGAGGCTCCGGTACAGAGCCGGCTCCTTTATTTGCGTCATACTTAATAGTGAAACTGGGTAATTGGACTTCAAGGTTAGCCGCGGTATCCAAGCTGGCAGGAGTAGAACCGCTTGTTTGGCCAGGTTGGTTTTCTTCCATCCACACAGCATACAATGTGACATTTTCATTTCCCATCAAAAATGTGCTCAGCCCGGTTTGTGTGAATTCTGGCCTTTCTGCAACCGGGTTTCTATCCCATCCAAGAAAAGTGAAACCGGCTCTTGTAGGCAACGGGGCGAATTTGACGGTGAAGGCAAGGCCTGCTTGCACTCCTTGCTCGATGATAAGGGTTCCTGTTCCGCCATTTGCATTGTAATAAACATTGCTAACGGGCAGTTTTTGATCTGGCAAAACAAAGAGCGGATCTCCGGTCGACCCAAATGTTGCTCCATTTGTGCCTGAGTATTTTGACCCGTCTGTTTGATGCCATGGCCTGTGGCTATTTTCAATTGGGCTAATAGAATAAAAAACATTTTGCAAAGAAAGAGCTATCCCGTTTATTCTCTCATGATCCCCAATTGCGGCTCCAAAAGAAACAGTGGGTTTAGCCTCTCCGAAAAAGTGGCACTGCATTGATAGTGTTATAAGCAAAACAAGTGTTATAGCTATTATGTTTGCCAGAGTATCCAAAATCATTTTTCTCCGATACGATGCTTGAAGAATCCTTTCTATTTTTATGCCTGGAGGCTGTGCTACTCCTATTGTAAAAGAAGAGCAGCAGGTTTCGCAATGAAATTCGTTAAAAATGTAACTGAGTTAAGATTAGAAATTACTAATTGTTTCTTTGATCTTTTCTCATTGCCTGCTCTGTTAATTTGGCAGCAACCAGCGGCATTGGAGAAATAGCTTTGTTCACTTTGGGCAAGTAGTTGTTCTAGAGTAGTTGATCGTTTAGTAGAGACGATGTCCCAAGCTCCGTAGAATTTCAAAAGAAAAACACAGCTCCATCCACTATGGCATAATTGTGTTACAGAACAAAAAATACTATATGAAATGGAGCTGCTATAATGGGAGCATACCAGAAAGAAAGCAAGCCAGTCAAGCCAGCTGTGCAACTAATTGACCAAGAGGCGGTCATTGGGATAGCAAGCCAGGGGCTTCTGGCATTGTCGCTGGAGATTGGATGTCATCGTCCAGCTAATGGAAAAAGAAGTTGAAGAGCTAGCTGGAGAAAAAGGCAAGCACGACAAAGAAAGGATTGCACACCGCCACGGCAAGGAGCAGACAAAGGTTGTCATGGGGGGCAAGAAAGCCGCCGTGGGCAAGCCCAGGGTGCGCGCTAAAGGCGGCAGCGGCGAAATAGCCCTCGACACACTCTCCCTCTTCCAGAAGGAAGACCCGCTGGACGATGCAGCGCCCTCAAGGCTGCTTGCCGGCGCAAGCACCCGGAAATGTGCGCTCGGAACAGCCGGCTGGGCCAGCCAAAGAGTCAAACATGGGCAAGAGCGAGGTGTCCCGCAGGTTCAAGGAAGGCATGGAAACAGCGATGGGGGAATTCTTCGGCTGCAAAATATTTGGCGGATATCCAACACTTGTGCTTGGCGGGACGCAGTTGGGGAAAATAACCATTGCGGCTGCTATGGGGACTAGGCCAGACGGCGCAAAGCAAATGCTGGGCATTGTGGAGGGCGGCTCTGGAAACAGCACAGTTGTGAAAGGGCTGTTTGCGGATTTGGTTGGAAGGGGCTTGGACCCAGCCGGGCCCAGGCTATGTGCCATAGACGGCAGCAAAGCCCTTGCCAAGGCGATAAATGACACTTTCGGGGACAAGGCGGTTATCCAGGGATGCCAAGCGCACAAGAAGCGCAATGTTCTTGGCCGCCTTCCAGAATCCGGGAAAACGAGGTTGCAAAGCGCCTCAGCTTGGCATATATGGAATTTGAATACAATGAGGCTCTTTCGGGCCTCGAGGACATAGCAGCGTGTCTAGATATGCGGCACCCCTCAGCCGCTGCAAGCCTGCGCGAAGGCATGGAGGAAGCCTTGGCAGTGGCGCGCCTTGAAATCCCGGGGCTGCTGGGGGCGGCTGCAAGCCCGGCAAACCCGATCGAGCCGGCAAACTCGGCTTGCGCTGGAGTTATACGGAGGGTATCCAATTACAATAGCGGCGAGACAAGCCCTTAGGCAGGCAGCCGCAGGGTTCATGGAGGCAGAGAGGGGATTCAGGCGCATTTAAGGTTGCAAGCAAATCCCTTCCCTTATTATAGCACTTGAATGTGGCCTGCTTCTTATTTTTTTTCTAGCGCCCAGTTTATTCGGTCAAATTTGGGTTGGATAAATGCATGCAAGCTATTTTTCTTAAGATCATCAAAAAAAATGACTTGGAGTCTAACTCAAAATTCAAAGATTGGGCTGATGATGCGCCACATGATAGTAAAGAGTGTTTCGCAAGCACGAAAAGGACAAACTAGCAATGAGGCATTTTACGGTTAAAAAGGCAATAGACAAGTAATCTATAAGAGTTCCCCAATTATTGTGTCTGCAATTTTAGAATTTCAAATCAAATGGAGTTGAAGAAAAGGGTTTTGTTCAGCAAGGCGCAAACAGGCGATTGTCATAGCATATGTTTTTTTAAACTATCTATCACTTTTTTTTCCAGCCGCGAAACTTGCACCTGCGATAAGCCTATCAATTTGGCTACCTCATTTTGTGTCATGCCTCTGAAATACCGCAAAGTGATAATTTGCCTATACTCTGAAGAGAGGGAAGATATCGCATTTTTGAGGGCGATAAGGTCTATTGTGTCATCGATATTGTTTTTTTTGTCTTCAACAACTTCCTCATTGCGCCTAGCATTGTCGCTTCTTGGATTTGCGACAGCGAAGTCAGACAGGTACTCTGGTTTTTGGCAGGCCTCGAATGCAAGGGCGACTTCTTCAAAAGATGCCCCTATCGCTTCGGCAATTTGGCTTAGGGTTGGCTCGATTCCATAAGTGCGAATATGCAAATCCCGTTGTGCCTTGGCTTTGAGGTATGTTGTCTTAATACCACGGCTTACCTTTATAATGCCATCATCCCTAAAATGGCGCTTCAATTCGCCATTAATGATATAGACCGCGTATGTTGAGAATTTGGTGTTATAAGAGAAATCGAAGTTCTTGATTGCTTTGATCAAGCCAATCATGCCAATTTGGAATAAATCGTCAATAGACTCATTTTCGTTATAGTAAACATACTTCTTGATTAAGCTGTTTACAAGAGGGCTGTTCTTTTTAACAAGCTCCTCCATTGCCAATTTGTCTCCGCTTTGCGCGCTTTCAATTAATTCTCTTGTATAAAACCTTTCGTAACTATCAGATTGCGTACTCATTTATTGCAGCTGACCTTATTTTTTTTGTGAGAATTACCGTTGTTCCCTGCCCGCGTGAGGAAATGACTTGGATAGTGTCCATAAAGCTCTCCATAATGGTAAAGCCCATCCCTGAGCGCTCAAGCTCTGGTTTTGTTGTAAACAAAGGTTCCCGCGCCTGGTCTATATCTCCAATTCCCTTGCCCTCATCGGCAATCTTAATTGTCAGCAAGTCATCTTCAATTATCGCTGTAAGCTCCACAATTCCAGGTTTGTTGTCATAGCCATGGATGATGCAATTTGTCACAGCCTCAGAGATGCTGGTCTTGATGTCTGCCAACTCGTCAAGGGAAGGATCAAGCGGAGCTACAAATGCAGCAACTGCCATCCTCGCAAGCGACTCATTTTCAGAAACGCTTTTGAACTTAAGCGTCATGTAATTATTCATTTCAACCTCGGATTTATGTATTCCGCTTAATGAAGCGGTGAATCATGCTAGTGATGTGACGCCTACAATCTCAAAAGCATCTGTAATCGACTGGGCTTCCAAAAATATATTTAACACGCCGGACATTTTCAGAATCCTCTTGGAATGGGATGTTCCGATGACAACAACGGATTTGCCGCCCCTTTCCTTTACTTGTTTGTATCGTCCGATCAGCAACCCAATTCCAGCTGAATCCATAAATGTAAGTTCGCTCAAATCGAAAACCAGATTTATGATTTCTTTTCTCAACAGGAAAAAGTCGAGCTTCTCCCTAAGTCCTTTAGCTACATGGTCGTCAAGCTCGCCAGTAATGCTTACAACCATCGTGTTCTCTTTCTGCTCAACGTTGAAGCTCATATGCTATCTCCTCTTTGCTAAAACTTAAAGAATCCTTTGCGGCTATGCCTGGCTTCAAGCTGGCCCAGTTTGTCTCGCACATCAACCAGTTCATATGTTTTTTCCTTAATTTTTGCCTTTAGCCTAGCATTCTCTTCAATAAGCTCTTCACTTCCCTTCGGAGATGAGTGGAGTTTTAGCTCGTTCACTTCATCTCGCAGCTGGGCGATAATAGTATAGAGAGCTGCCAAGTCAGCATTTCTGACTACTAATTCCTCTTCTTTTTCCGATGAGGTGGTGTTAGACAGTTTTCTTTTTGCTTTTTCCACATTGGTAATTTCGGTAAAGAAAATCCGGCTTTCAGTCTCTGCATAGTCTTTCTTTGCAGCATCAGGATCTAAAAATACTTGCTCTGGAGTAAATATCTCAACCAGTTTTTGCCCGCTTTCTTCTGGCAGGGAATCGACTTCGTCATCTCCAAAATCAAGAGTAGGTTCTTCTGTAGTGTCAATGGATGCTGAGTAGGTTTCTATGGGATCAGCATCGTCTTTTTCAGAGAGGAAGATATGGCTTCCAGTATCTTCGCAATCATCTGTCTGGCTGAAGATAGCTATAACAGGCGTAAATGCATCTGCTGGTTGTTGGGCAATACTTTCATAGACAGGATCGTCAACTGCGGAAGAAATGCCGAAAACTGGATTGTCTGCAGAAAAGAATTCGATTCGCTCTTCCCTGACCACTTCTGCGAGAACTGACCGGATTTCAGATCTGCTCTTCCCTTCTACTCTGAGTTCTTCTGCGAGTTTGAGGATATCAATATCCTTTTGGGAGTAGACCCGGCTATTTGTTTCGTTTCGAGATATCTTTATTTGGTATTGGTCTTCAAGGAACTTCAATTGCCTTGAGTTTAATCCGATCTGCCTTGATGCTTGTCCAATGCTATATGAAATGCTCAAAACATCACTCCTATGTGAATTATCAGTGCAAGTATATAACCTCAATTGAGTGTAAAATAGGTCTTATTGTCGAGCAATTACAGGTTTTTTAATCTAGAATATAGAATACTCTCATAGTATTTTACCATTTGTCCTTTTTTGTAATGAAATATCCCCAAAAAGGACACAATAACGACGTTGTGGAGGTTTAATGACAGGTTTACAAAAAAATCATACAAGTTTCGAATAATTTCGCTTGAAGATGTTGGGGTTGAAAAATTGCACCAATAGGTGAATATAGTTCTTTTTCAAGAAAATAGTTAAAATTTGCCCAAATAGATTGCAGCCCTAGAACTAATTATTCTGAAAAATCAAAGATAGAAATTATTCAACTGTCGCTCTTCTCATTAGAAAAATTTTTGTGTTTGGTCTTCAATAACCAGTATAGAGCCAAATTTATATTATTTTTGATTGATGCCAAATCCAATACAGTCATGGTTGATAACATCACTAAAGAAATATTACATAGATACTACTGTTTGCGAATATATTATCACGTTACGCTGCTCGAAAGCCTGTTAGAGTGGCTTTCACCTGCTTGAAACAATTCAAAAACTCTAGTAGAATGGCATTCAAGGTAGAAATCCTGTCACTTATTAAGCATTTCATCAAAATTAAGGCGGGATACCTACGCCTCAAAACTCGTGGAGAGTCTGTCAGGTAAAGACTAAATAACAAGAGGAACAAAATGGCAATAGATTATGAAACACTTAGAGATGATGCTAAAGTCAAAGCATATATAAATGCAGGCAATAACAATCTTAGAGCTTTAGGATACACAGATCACTCTTTTGCCCACGTTTGCAAAAGTGCAGAGACTGCTTCATTTATTCTTGCCCAACTTGGCTATCCGAAAAAAAGTGTCGAGCTAGCAAAAATTGCTGGTTTATTACATGATATCGGAAACATGATCAACCGAACCTTCCATGCTTTGACAGGGGCAGAAATTGCAAGGGATATTCTTGAAAGCAAAGGAATGGCGTATAAAGACATCGCTTTAGTCTGCTCTGCTATTGGAAACCATGATGAGGACACGGGGTCTCCAGTAAATGAGATATGCGCAGCGCTCATAGTAGCAGACAAGTCCGATGTGCGCCGGTCAAGAGTCCAGGAACAGGATATGGATAAGATACTCCTTGATATACATGACAGAGTCAATTATGCGGTGGAAAAATCAGAGATTGATGTTGTACAAACTAATGCGAAACCTGTGATAAAGCTTAAACTGGATATAGATAGTTCTATTACGTCTGTGATGGATTATTTCGAGATCTTCCTGTCACGCATGTTAATGTGCAGGAGAGCAGCCCACTATTTGGGATCCGAGTTCGAGTTAGTAATTAACAATCTAAAAATGATGTAGTTCAAAAATGCTTTAGAGAGGACTAGCACGTTGCAAATCACTCCGCTTGATTGCCAGGCCATATAGAGTGGGACCTCTAAATGTCTAACTGGCTCTTGTCAATTTGTTTAGCGAGGCAAATTTGGTTTTTCTAGAAGGTATGCACCCAGTAAGAGTATTTTTTCAAGGGAGCATAATTTGGGCACGGATTTAACCAATACTTTTGAAAAATAACTTTCCTTTTTTGAATTGAGAAGTGATAAAGGATGGATAAGTGGTTTGCTATATGTAAATTATATCAATCGTGCTAAGAATCCCCCGCCTTAAACTTCTTGAGAGTTTAGGGGGAGGGATGAATCAGCACAAATTATTGGTTGCCGAGCTTGACATTTTGTAGTAAGTGTTTGGGATAGAAGCTCTATTGCAGAGATTACTAAGCAAGCAGTATTCTCTCTGTAATGGCGATTAAACGCAATGTAGTTTTCTGTTATAGTTTTGAGTGGAGTTGGTTATTCAAATTGAGCCATGTCCTTCTCTTCAAAAGCTGCAACTAACAGCTCCAAATAATTTGGTATCTTATCCTCTTCAATTTGCGCCCTGTCAATCCTCGGCCGGATCTGTGGATGCTTCGGTGTAAAAATAGAGCAACAATCCTCGTATGGTAGAATTGAAGTCTCAAATGTCCCAATCCGCTTGGCTATCTTAACAATATCCATTTTATCAAATGATACAAGAGGCCTCAGAATCAATTTCTTTGCAACAGCAGATGAGCATGCCATCCCCTCCATTGTTTGGGATGCTACTTGCCCAAGGCTCTCTCCTGTCACAAGGGCTCCGATCCCTTTCTGCTCTGCTAGCATATCTGCTATGCGGTACATAGCTCGCCTTAGCAAAATAGTGAAATACGGAGCGTTGCAATTAACCGCGATTGCTTCCTGGATCTTTGCAAGATTGACAATATACAGCACAAAACCATTGTTTTGGACTGCGAGTATTTCTGCAAGCGACTTCGCTTTTTCGAGGGCTTGCAAGCTGGTGTAGGGATAAGAATGGAAGTGGATGCCATGCATTTTCATTCCCCTGCGGGCAATCATGTATGATGCTACAGGGCTGTCGATGCCTCCGGACAGCAACACCAAGCCATCTCCTCCAGTGCCAAGCGGCAATCCGGCTTCGCACTCTACTTGCTTGTAATATACATAGGCATTTTTCCTCAACTCAATGTGCAAGATAAAATCCGGATTTCTAACATCAACCACTAATCCTGGCGCATTCGCTAAAACATATGCTCCGACTTGTGCTGAGATTTCTGGAGATGTCAGTGGAAATCTCTTGTCTGCCCGTGTTGTCTCCACTTTAAAAGAGTTTGCGCCGCTATCACCAACCGCGATGGCAGCTATCTCTTGAATGCTATCCATATCGGGATCTGTCTCGTAAGCTAACGCAATCCTGACGATGCCAAAGACTTTAGCCAGCCGCTCAACTACTCCTGCCTCATCGCTCTGGCTGACATTTGAAATTGTGATTCGGCTTTGGATATGGTTGATGGTTACCCCAGGAAAGCCTTTAAGCGCGATTCTTATATTTTTGTCAAGAGTTTTTACGAAAAACCCCCTATTTGCCCCCTTTAAACTTATTTCACCGTATTTGATTAGAATAAGCCTGTTATGGACAGACATTTTCGCCTCCAATTAAGCCGCTTAATGCGACAATCTTTTCTTTATATTTTTAATCTTGTCTATCAAATAATCAATTTGCCCTTTTGTATTGTCAACACTAATACTGATGCGCAACGCCGAGTCCACTCTTTTTTTGCCATAGCCCATTGCATACAGTGCTGAGTCCTTGTTTTCTGCTTTTGAGGAGCATGCAGAGGAAGTCGACACAAAAACATCTTGCTCCTCAAGCATTCTCATAAACACTTCACCCTTCAAGCTCTCAAAAGAGACATTCAAAATATGGGGAGAATAGATGCCTTCGGGCAACATAGAATTCAAAGGCTCTTCTCCAAACTCTTGTACAAAGCATTTTAACAAGTAAGATGAAAGCTCTTGCAGTTGCTCTTTTGAGCCGTTCTCAATTCCGATTCGGGCAGCTTTTCCCATAGCGTATATCATGGGAGCGTTGATAGTCCCGCTACGCAAGTTCTTTTGCTGCCCTCCGCCAAATATGATGGGGGCAAGTTGCAAGCCTTTTTTTACAATAAGCGCGCCAACACCTTTTGGAGCGTGGAATTTATGGCCAGATATGCTGACCATATCAACTCCGGATATATCTTGGGTTACCTTTCCAAAGGCTTGGGCTGCATCGATATGCACTAGTGTGGATGGATTAATCCCTTTAACCAGGTCCACAATGCCTTTGATGTCCTGTGCAGCTCCGGTTTCGTTGTTGACCCAAATTATGCTTGCGATGCTGGTCGTAGAATTGATGCCATCACTTACAGATTCGGGGATTAATTGGCCAAGCTTGTCAACTTTGAGCACACAGCTCGTTGCTCCACGCCTTTCTAGATATGCAGCAGTTTGGGAGACACAATGATGTTCGATTGATGTTATTGCAAATGATGAGCGCAAGAGCCTTTCGCTGCGCTCAATCGTTCCCCTCAATGCCAAGTTGGCGGATTCTGTCGCGCCCGAGGTGTATATTACTTCGTAATTTTTTGAAGGAAGCCTAAGCTCTTTAAGAAGCCACTCTGATGCAAAGTCGAGGGTTTTCAGGGCTTCAAACCCGAGGCTATGGTTTGAGGAAGGGTTTGCATAGCAATTCATGCAGTAGTCTCTTAACCCTTCAGTTACCTCTCCATAAGGCCTGGTGCTAGCTGCATTGTCAAAATAGTATTTTTCGCCCATGTCAGTTCCTAAACGAATGAAGCGGAGCTGGGATCCTCCCTCCCCTTCTGATAAAATCAACTGAGCTGTTGCTATTGAGAGGCATAATTGGGGCTTCTCCCAACAGGCCGCCAAATACAGCCATTTCGCCAACCTTTTTGCCATACACAGGTATTGCCCGCACTGCGGTTGTTTTTGAATTGACGACTCCAATGGCCATTTCATCGGCAATCAAAGCCGACAATGTTTCTGCGGGTGTGTCACCAGGCACTGCAATCATATCTATGCCGACAGAACAAACACTGGTCATCGCCTCTAACTTGTCGATTGTCAGCGCCCCTGCTTTTACAGCTGAGATCATCCCTGCATCTTCGCTAACTGGAATGAATGCGCCGCTCATGCCGCCAACATTAGAAGAAGCCATGATGCCCCCTTTCTTTACGGCATCTGTCAAGAGGGCAAGCGCAGCCGTAGTGCCATGCGCCCCTGTTTTTCCTACCCCAATCGCTTCGAGGATATCAGCTACACTGTCGCTAATTTCCGGTGTCGGCGCCAACGATAAATCTAGGATGCCGAATGGGACTCCAAGCCGCCTCGACGCCTCATTGCCAACAAGCTGTCCGGCACGGGTTATTTTGAAAGCTGTCTTTTTTATGGTTTCACAGACAACATCGATTGGCTCCCCCTGTAGTTTTGAGATTGCAGCAAGCACAGCTCCTGGACCGCTTACGCCGACATTGATTACTGTTTCGCCTTCCTCTATGCCATGGAAGGCTCCTGCCATAAACGGATTATCGCTTACAGCATTTGCAAAGACAACAAATTTTGCGCAACCGATCGAGTCCGCATGCCTAGTCTCATATGCGAGAGATTTAATTGTTGTGCCCATGAGCCCCACTGCATCAAAATTAATGCCGGCTTTTGTGGTTGCCACATTAACACTGGAACAAACCTTTCCGGTCAAAGCGAGCGCTTCAGGAATAGAATCAATGAAGACCTTATCTGTAGCAGATATCCCCTTTTGAACCAATGCTGAGTATCCCCCGATGAAATTGATTCCAATCTCGTTTGCCGCTTTGTCCAGTGATTCTGCAATTTTTATATATTCTTGCGTTTTATTAAAAGCTGCAAGGGAGACCGGGGTGACTGCGACGCGCTTATTGATTATTGGAACACCAAACTCACGCTCTATATCCTCGCCTGTCGCAACAAGCGCATTGGCAGTATTGCAGATTTTGTTGTAAATGCGCGATGCGGTGGCATCAGCATTGTCGCTAAGGCAATCTAGAAGGGAAATGCCCATCGTGATTGTCCTCACGTCTAGTTTTTCTTTCTCAAGCATCCGTATTGTCTCAAGGACATCTGTATTTACTAACATGATTCCCCCTCAAATTTTGTGCATTGCATCAAAAATATCAGTTCTTTGAACTTGGACAGATAAGTTTTCTTTTTTTAATTCGTCCAATCGTTTAGTGAGCTCAGGCAATTGTACGCTTTCTGGTATCGCTACAAGCATTATCATTGTAAAATAGCCTTGGACTATGGTTTGGCTGATATCTTCAATGTTAATATCAAATTCATATAGAATTTTCGTGACTTTATAGATTATCCCTGTGGTGTCTTTGCCAAGAACTGTTAATACTGCTTTCACTTGCGCCTCCTGTTTGTTTGTTTGTTTGTTTGTTTGTTTGTTAGTTAACAACTGTTATAATCTAGTACTGGCTAGTTCTGCCTTCTGTGTCGCAAATTGCCCTCTTTGGTGGGACCGCTAAACAAATGTAAACAAAGACTTAGCTATATTTTACAATGATAGCATATGGAGCAGTCAATACATGGTTGAAGGATTGAAAAAGGCATCAGTTCTTGATTCGAATATCGTTGACATTTTAGTTGTTTATGATGAGATCCCTTTCAGCAAAACTGGATATTGCCAAATTAGAAGATGTCCATTATCTCAACGGGCGGCTTTCTTTGAATACTATACATACAAGCTTTTAGAGCGTGGAGCTGAAATTGTATGTCTAGGTATTTCTTCAAAGTGCTTAAGAAAAAATGCATTGCTCAACTTTGGAGATTTGAGTTATTTTGAAACATATGAGATGCAAAAATTCAAAATTGCGATACCGAAAAAGGTAACGCAACCATCAAATCTGCGGCTTGAGCTAATTGATCTAAGAAAAGACTTAGACAGGTACATTGAGCTTCACAACAAAATATTTGTAGGCATCGACAATGCCGCTTTTTTGCGGGAACGAGAATTTCGAACTCTTTCAATCAAAAAAAACTATTGGATAAATTTTGCGATTGCGCCAGAAGGGATCGTCGGCATTTGTGAATTTGAGATTCTAGGCAGCAGAGCTGTATTAAGCACTGTCGGTGTTGCAGAAGAAGCAAGGTCAAAGGGATATGGGGAAGGCATCGTAATGTGTGCGCTTAAGCTGCTAAAAGAACAAGGTGTAAAAAAGGTAGAGCTTATGGCTGCTTCCAGCAATGTGAGAGCGGTATCGCTTTATGAGAAAATAGGATTTAAAAAGACAACAGTTTTGTCGAAATGGTTTAAATTAACAAATACTGACAAGGGCAAATTAGCTTATCGATAATAATTGACAAAGACTTATTGACGTTGTATAATTGATATTGTTTTTATTGCAGGGGTATAGCTCAGTCTGGTAGAGCAACGGTCTCCAAAACCGTGTGTCGAGGGTTCGAATCCTTCTGCCCCTGCCTTTTTTTTATTGTCTGTATAATGGGTCTAAAACCCTCGCCTTCCAGGCGAAACCTTTAGGTCGACTTGCAAGATGAATTGTTTTCAGCCGATTTAGTAATACTAAATCGAA
>WRIE01000066.1 GCA_009782875.1 Eubacteriaceae bacterium
TAATCTCGAATTGGTCTCTAGTTATGTCGCTTGGATATTTATTTCTCATATAATGGTAAACAGCCTTTTTAGCGTTATTATACCATTTATCGACATTTATGGACATATTAAACAGCCTCTTAGGTCAAATAATTCGTGGTGCTCGGCAGCTTTTTAGCACTGCCCTAAGTAGCTGCTGCAATACGCAAGGCTCTATCTTTATATTCCTCTGTCTGGAAAACAATTTTCAATTGTTTTTTCCCGCTTTTGTAAATTTAATTAATTAAAAAATAGCGAATAAAAAAGTGGCGTTTGCCACTTGATTATTCGCTGTTTTGCCCATTATTGGGCTGGGATCCGTTCTTTTTTAACAAAGAGGACTTGGTTGTCTTTTGCGTCTACAATAATATGATCGCCTTCTTGGATATTGCCTTTGAGCATTTCCTCACTCATCGTGTCTTCAAGTTCTTTTTGCAATGTGCGTTTTAATGGGCGCGCACCATATTCTAAGTTTGTTCCGTTTTTCGCAATATGCGCCTTGAACTCTTCAGTGAATTCCATCTCAATGTTGATCGGCTTGACCCTGTCAGTGAACTGTTTAAGCAAGACCTCAATAATCAGCTCAATCTCATTTACATTGAGTTTGCGGAATACAATTATTTCGTCAAGCCTATTCAAGAACTCTGGCTTGAATGTTCTGCGGAGTTCTTCAAGCACGCTGTCACGCATCGTTTCGTATTCGCTTTGCTCGAAATCGTCAGCCATCCCGAAACCGAGTGTTGATTGGTTTCTAATAGCTTGCGCTCCGACATTGCTAGTCATAATTATAATCGAATTCTTGAAGTCGACTGTTTTCCCCTGTCCATCCGTAATGCGGCCATCATCCAAGATTTGGAGCAAAACATTGAAAATATCCGGATGGGCTTTTTCAATTTCATCGAATAGCACTACAGAGTATGGGTTGCGCCTGACTTTTTCGGTAAGCTGGCCACCATCGTCATATCCCACATACCCCGGAGGAGCTCCAATCAAACGGGCAACAGTGTGTTTTTCCATATACTCTGACATGTCAAAACGCACGATTGCGCTTTCCTGTCCAAATACCGCTTCTGCAAGGGCTTTGCATAGCTCGGTTTTTCCAACTCCTGTGGGTCCGAGGAAGATAAAAGAGCCTATTGGCCTATTTGGATCCTTTAAGCCGACTCTTGAGCGCCTAACTGCTTTGACGACTGCGGTCACGGCTTCATCTTGGCCGATTACCCGTTCATGGATTGTTTCTTCGAGCCTGAGTAGCTTTTCGCCTTCCTCTTCTTTGATTTTGCTTACAGGAATATTGGTCCATTGCGCAAGGATTTGGGCTATCTCGTTTTCAGTCACTTTGCTCCTATTAGGAAGCTTGTTTGAAATTGTCCATGTTTCCCTTGCTTTAGCTAGCTCTTCCTTCTTCAGTTTTTGATTGTCTCGTACACTGGCAGCTTCCTCATATTTCTGGCTTGAGATCAGCTCAACTTTCGCTTTTTCCAGTTCTGCAATTTCTTTTTCAAGTTCAAGCAATTCTGACGGCTCTGTTAGCTGGCTGATTTTGACTTTAGAAGCAGCTTCGTCCATAAGGTCAATAGCTTTATCTGGCAAGAACCTATCTGTAAGATACCTGGCTGATAATTCTACGGATGCGATAAGAGCGTCATCTGTTATTTCAAGCTTATGATGGGCTTCGTACCTATCCCTTAAGCCAAACAAGATTTGGACTGCTTCTTCCTTGGTGGGCTCAGAAACAGTTACAGGCTGGAATCTGCGTTCCAGCGCGGCATCTTTTTCAATGTGTTTTCTATACTCATCAAGAGTTGTTGCGCCAATTGCCTGGATCTCGCCCCTGGCGAGAGAAGGCTTAAGGATATTTGCTGCGTCCATCGCTCCTTCAGCAGCGCCAGCTCCAATAATTGTGTGGAACTCGTCAATAAAGAGAATGATGTCTTTGCGTTCAATAATTTCGTCTACTAGGCCTTTAAGCCTTTCTTCAAACTCTCCCCTGTACTTAGTTCCTGCGATCATTCCTGATAGGTCAAGAGCAATGACTTTTTTGTGCTTGATTGTCTCTGGCACTATGCCTTGGTATATCTTTTGTGCTAAGCCTTCAGCGATGGCTGTTTTGCCAACTCCTGGTTCGCCAATAAGGCATGGGTTGTTTTTAGTTCTCCGGGACAAAATTTGTATAACCCGCTCAATTTCTTTTTCTCTGCCAATGACAGGATCCAAGGTGTTTTGTTCTGCCATTTTGGTCAAATCTTTTCCAAATTTCTCTACCATTTTTGATTTGCCTTGCTGGCCGCCCTGTTGTTGGGGTTTGTGCTGGCTTGAATTGTTTGATTTTGGCGGTGGACCGGGTTTTTCATTGAAGTTCGAGGTGCTTTCTTGGGTTCCTGGATAGTTTTTGATAATTTTTTCCATCATTTTGGCAGTGTAAGATTTGTTTACACCAAAATCATTTAGAACTTGGGCGGCAATACCTTCCCCTTCTCTAATCAATGCAAGTAAAAGATGCTCTGGTCCAATATACTGGTTTGTGCTGGCATTAGCCTCCAGCACCGCAAGCTCGCACACACTTTTCATTCTTGCGCTGTATGGCAAGCGGTAGTCATTAGTATCGCTGTCGTATTTGCCAACAAGGGCTACAACTGAATCAAGGGTGACATCGTATGTTACTCCAAGCTGCATCAAAGCCTGAGCTGCAGGATTATCTTTGTCCTTGAGGATCGCAAGCAGCAAATGCTCGGTGCCAATTAGCTCATGTCCTTGTTTCTTTGCTTCAGCTTGTGTCAAGTTAAACATTATGTCATACGCCTTGGGCGTGTATCTTTCAAATCCCGACATGGTTCCCTCCTAATTCTGTGTTAGTTGTTTTTGGATGTATTCTGCCCTAAAGATGTCTCTAGAGCGTTCATCAACCTTTCCATTAAAAGTCAAGGAAAGTGTTGCCGGCTGGATATTTACAATGATACTGTCCAATATCGAATAGTCGACTCCATTGAAGATTTCCAAATCGGCACCCATTCGAAGGAGGCTCAGCAGGCTCATAGCTTCCTTTGTAGTAAGCATGTAGGCGTTAGTTAGTATTCCATATGCTCGCTGGATCTTGTCTCTAATCAAGTCTTCTTGGTTTATAAGAAGTTTGTTTCGCTCATCGCGCTCGTATTTGATTATTTCTTTTGTAATAGAGTGTATGTGGTTCACAATTTCAATTTCAGTTAACCCTAAGGAGTATTGATTTGATACTTGGAATAAATCTCCAAGGGCATCGCTGCCTTCTCCATATATGCCTCTAAGCGCAAGGCCAAATTTGTTGGCCATATTAGCTATGTTGGACAATCTTGAGTTTAGAACCAAGGCAGGAATGTGGACCATTACTCCTGCTCTCATCCCTGTACCAAGATTGCTAGGGCAAGAAGTGAGGAAACCGAGTTTTTCGTCAAAACAGTAAGAGATTTTGTCTTGCAACGCATCATCAATAGCATTAGCCTTGGCGTAGGAATCATAAAGTGAAAAACCAGGCAAAATGCATTGGATTCTAACATGGTCTTCCTCATTAACCATGATGCTTACAGTTTTGTCTTTGTTGAGGATTGTTGCAGCGCTTTTATTATGTCCAAGCTCAGGGCTTATAATGTGGCGCTCAACCATTGACATTCTAGCTGAATCATTCAAATCATCAACTTTTATTACTTCGAATTCCTCAAATGCCAGCTCTGTTCCTGCCCCTGTCGCGTTTTCAAGTGCGTCAAGTGCTTGCTCGGCTTGCTCTGCAGTCGACTTCATTGGAAAAGGAATATCCACAAGGTTTCTTGCGAGCCTGATTCGGCTGGAAACAACAATATCATTTATATATGATCTACTGCTCATTTCCTGCATTCTCCTTGAGTAGTTTAATCATATCCCTATATTCAGCAGCTAGCTCGAAATTCTCTTCATTTACGGCTTTCATTAGCTGGTGCTGTATATCAGATATTTCTCTTTTCTTTATAATGTCTACACCTGCAGATCTAGCGATTTTACCAGTGTGAACGGTTTTTCCGTGCATTTTCTTTAGGATTGGCTCCAATATGCTGCTGAAAGCTGAATAACAGTTTTCGCAGCCGAATTTGGCGGTTTTGCGGAATTCAGAAAATGCCAATCCGCAGGAAGGACATTTTGGTAGTTTTTTCGCAAAGAACTCACTTATATTCTTTTGGGGATAAGTTGAGTTGTCTATTCCGCTTTGCATATCAAGCACGCCTTTTACGAAATCTGAAAGATCGTACTTTCCGCCAGTGCTGATTGTTTCACGCTTAGCGCATTGCTCGCATAGGTGGATTTCTGTTTGCACACCATTAATGATTTTCTTAATCATAATAGTTGCGGGATATTGCTTGCACAAATCGCACAGCATTACGATCCCTCCTTGTTTTTTTGTAACTGAATTATTTTGTAGACCTCTCCCCTGTTTATATCCAGGAGATCCGATATCTTTCTGATAGAATAGCCTGTCGAATCCCTAATTAGAATTACAAGCTCATCCCTCCGTTCATAATGTGAGTCATGCTTTAACATGTCAAATGAAATGCCATTTGCAAATAGATAGCGCTCAACTATGGCAAGAGCGATTTGGTGAAGATTCGAAAAGCACTTATCGTAATAACCGATTATCTTGTCTAAATCATGCCCATGCGGGTTGACTGGATAAACAAATGGGTAGCTCTGTGACGGCGCAATTACTCCTTCTATAAACGGAAGCAAACCAATATATTCTTTAACTGTTTCGAATTGCTCTTTTGAGTTTATAGCTACGCTGCGGAATCTGTCTCTAAAGACATGGCCACACCTGGAGTATTTTTTATTATAATACACTGCGTACGACACATTAACCTGCTTCATGATGTCAGAAAGGCTAGCTAAAGTTGGGCTAATTAGCAGATTCGCTTTATTATATAATATGCAGTAAGCGTAAAGGGCACAATCACCCCGATTGTTTTTTTCTGCTAATAAATTCCAGAAAGTTTGCTTGTCCTCTTCATCTTTGAAGACGCTTTCATTGTTGTTTCCGATAATCAGGATATGGTAAGCGTTAAGGCTAGATTCAAGTCTTTCCGGTCTTGGTGACACATGATCAACCCCTTATTTGTATTGCAACTAACGCCTCAAGATGCATTATATATTAAAACGCATCAATTGACAATAAGAACCGACCAAATTGTCAAAAAAATATTTTTCCTTTAATTTTGCTTGGTTTATCTAAAATAAAACTAAACTTAAAGATTATACTACACTTTCTTGCCATCTGCCCAAAGTTTTTCCAAGGCATATAATTCGCGCTCATCATTAACAAAGATATGCACAAGAATATCCACTAAATCAAGCAGGATCCATCTTCCGGCTTGGTGCCCTTCGCGCCCGAGCAGTGTATAGCCTTCTTCCTTGCACTTTTCCTCAACATACTCAGAAGCTGTCCGGGCAAGCCTGTCGTTCAAAGCAGTGCCGATGATAAATACATCCATGTCGATCGTGAACTCGCTTGTGTCAATCGCTATAATATTTGTTATATTTTTTTCGTCTAACCAGTTTTTAATTTTGTCTATTTTTTCTTGGTCGCTCATATTTCCTTCTATCAATATTATTATATTTTTTTATTATTATATTTTTTTCCAGTATAACACATCTCAAGCTGGTAATTGACAAGCTTACCAAGTTTCATTGCCGCTCTTTTGATGACATATTTTTTACTTAAGTCTTGGCTAATTTCTGCCTAAATCTCCATGTTAGACGATTCAATTTGGCATTGCTGCGTTAAATCTATTTTTTCCTCTGATGATGGAATTCATTATAATCTTATAGTTTTTTTGTCAAATGTGCTTTTGATTCGCTCTAGCCTGTAACTGGGTGAGTGAAGGAAACTAAAACTAACTAAAAACTAAGGTGGCCAACTTTGTCAAGACAATTTTTTAGCCATATAAATGGTCGGGCAACAGCTTTCTCCTTCCATCATAAATTGCTAGCAGCGCCAAGAGAAGTGTGGAGATATATTGGGTGCTCTTGTCCAATATATACTACACAACCTTGACGCTGCGGTGGTTGCAAAGAAGGCCATTGGGGCGGGGTTTCAATGATGCGCGCTTCATTGAAACCCTTAGCAGCCTTCCTTGCTTGGCTCCAAAATAGGCTTCGGCTGGAGTTTTGCAGGCGAGTGGCTGGCGAGTGCGTTTTGTGTTATATTTGCTAATAAACGTGTTAATGCCATGCATTAGCTCTCTAGGGGCAGATTAGTCCTTAATATGAATATCCCCGTGCTTTACAGTCCTCCAAAGCCTTTCTGTAAAAATATTTGTCCATGCGCCGCCTCCTGACTTCCATGCTGATTACCACACCGCGCTCCTGAAGGTTGTTTATGCAAGCGTTGCCTGCAAACTGGCTGCCTTGACCTGGATTTGCTATATACGTTTAGACTCGCCCAATGCTACTTTGCTTTTTCAACAGGTTCGGGTGGGCTTCATGCTGGCTTGAAATTTGGTTTATGGTTTCTTCCTCTCTTAGAAGTTCAAGCGCCGCTTTGGCTTTAAACTCACTACTGTATGTTTTCTTCATTTTTTGTGTAGCATTGAACCATATATAGTGCCATTTTTTTTGTCCGATTTTCTTTGACCATTATAAGCATCGTGGGCAGTTTGTCGCTCACAATTAGCGACAAACAGACATATTATGATGCAAAGGAGGGAGCTTGTGTTAATATTCAAATCTTTTGGCAAAAAAAATCGCAAAGAGCACATCTCTAAAGTTAGAGAGCTGCAATGCGATCCTAAGAATATAATTATTGATTTACGCAATATTTCGTCATATAATGCGGTGCACATTCCCGGGACACTCAATGTTCCAGAAGATAAGCTGTTTGAGCAAATTAGATCCTTAGCACCTGATTACAGCTCCCCAATCTATTTGTTTTGTATGACAGGTGAGAGAAGCGCGGACGCATGCTCAGCGCTTGAAGCAATGGGTTATTGGAACGTATGGGACCTTGGCTCTATAAGTGGTTGGAAGTACGGATATATGACGATTTCTGGTTTCCAGTAAGTCGTTATTTGATACCGTTTGCCTATATAAAGCTTTATTTTTCATGTTTGACTTTAAAGGGGCAGTTGCAAAAGTCCCTTATTTAGAAAACTCAATGAAAGACCTCTGGACAGCCAAATCTGCCCAGAGGTCTTTTGTGTTGCCCTGCATAGACAACAGCTTGGCGGTGCAAGTCCGCTAATGGTTGTTTGTTTTCCGCTTGCAGAAAGCTATTTCTAAAACTCGGCTCTGAAGGACAGAACCTATATTCAATCTAGTCTAGCAAGTATACGGGTAAGGCTATCATCGAATTAAAGTCCAAGTGGTTTCTTACAGTATATAAAATCTTTCCAGGGGATTCATACCTAACAAACGCAAACTGGTTGCTTCCCTTTTTGATTGGCCGTCACAATGAAAAGTGTAACGACTGTGGAGTAAAAATACAAGATTAACCAATTAAGCTTCAAACAATACTTTGGTTGGATCTAGCACTGGAGGCTGTTATTTTCATTTCATGAATTTCGTGCTTTTTTTTTCAGGTACACGGTACTTTCGCAAGCGTTTTTTGAAGCCATCAGCAGTATGCCCTTAGAAAAAGACCAAGAGGTTTTTTTTGGTATCCATGCTATATGCCAGATTCATTAGTGATTTAATCAAATTATCAACATATAAATTATGTGAAAGGAAAAATCCAAGTTTATAAAATGCAAGCGAGATTTGGATAGAATCCACATAATGTACCGGTACAAAAAATGTTATAGAGTGCCTTGTTGGCAATTGTTGTATTGACGATTTTTATTTTTTATGCTATTTTTGAAATAACACATTGTTTCTTTTAAATTTATTTCTTGTGGGGTGCTTTTGCTATGATTTACTATTAAAGAAGTAGAAGACCGCTTGAGAGGAGATGATGCACTCAATATTTAAAATTCCTTTGCCAATTGTACAAAATCCACTAGCTCGAAAAGCAACCTTCTTTATTTGGCTTGTTTAAAACTCGGCATGCGGAAGATGCATAATTTGGAATACATATTTTCATTATTTTGTGCATTTTGCATTCCGGAGCTATGACAGGCTATAAGCAGGAATCCAATCAAACAGGAGAAAAAAACACTTATGTCAGCTGAACAAATACAAGAAGTAGAAGAGAGTATAGGCAAGAAAACGCCTTGGATTTTCTTTTTCAACACATTCGCCCAGGCTTGGGGAATCCAGATTACAAACCAGTTTATGAACATGTTCATGACAGGCTATGCAATGATAGATCCATTGGTTTTAGCCAGCATCATCGCGTTTGGTAGCGCGCTAGACTCTGCACTGTCATTTGTTGCCGGCACAATAGTTCAAAAAGCGAACTTCAAGACCGGGCCATACAGAACATGGGTATTATTGAACGGACCTTTGATGACTATCGGTATCTTTTTAATATTCCTTAATCCAGATATCTCGCCCAGCGGGAAAGTAGTTGTATTCATTATAGGATACCTATTCAGAAACTGCCCGCAAAACTTCCTTTTGGCTGCCCAGAACACCCTTATCCGCAAAGTGGCGGGCACGAATATGGCAGACAGGCTAGCCATTACAGCAAAAGGTTCGCAAGGCTCCAACGCTGCAAGGATTATTGTTAATTTCATCGCAGTCTATGCGATCGAATTCTTCAACAACATGTTTGGCGCAGAAACTGGGCGTGGATATTTGGTTGTCGGCGTAGGATTTGTACTGATCCAAACCGCTTTCCAGATCTATGTTTACCGCTCGCTAGCGCCATTTGATAAATACGACCCGAACCTTAAGAAGGTTGAGGGAAGCTCTGTCAACGTCAAAGTCACGCATATGTACACAGACACATTCAGGAACCCACAAATCTGGATCTTGATGTTGTCAGCCACAGTCAGGACAATAGCAACAAATACCATGACACCAATGACAACATATGTCTTCAGGTATTCAATAATGGACATAACAAAACTGTCCACTAACAACACTATTGGATCTTTCTTCGGTTTGATTGCTGCATTCTTGATTCCCCCTGTAGCGAAGAAACTTGGAAAGAAAAACTCCAATGTCACCTCTGGGTTATTGTTTACTATAGGGTATGTTTTTATGGCTATCTTTGGGCATGGGAACGAGATGGTTCTGCTTATTGGAACCGTCTGGAATGCTATGGCACAAGCTTTGAACGCATCTATTGGCGTCAACAACTACATTGACGCGGCAGAGTACCAGCTATACACAACAGGGAGAGACTCAAGGCCGTTTATCATGGGACTTAATGCGATCACTATGAAGGTCGCCAAGACAATCGCATCCTTTGCCACTGCATGGGTGCTGACATCCAGCGGGTATGAGTCTTTAGGCGGCGGCCAAGCAAACATCAACGCTCCTGCGCTGGTGAAAAACCTGTACGGCTTGCTTGCGGGGCTGTACCTGGCATCCTCTGTCATCATGTTATTCTTCAAGATCAATGAGGCAAAGGCGAAAGAATATGCCGATGCCAACAAAAAGATGATGGAAGAAAGAGCAGCTGCAGCTGGAGTGGAAGTACAGATCTAGCAGAAATAGTTGCCTAAAACTTAAGCAGAACAGCAATACTGGAGTGCAAGCGTTAGTGAGGTTTCAAGCTTGCACTCTTTTTATGTAAATCCTAATTAGCAGTGAAGCGTGGCAATCTCGATACAGGATATGCCTGGTGACCATGTCTGGCGATAAGGTGATCTTGGAATTGCGCTCTCGCCAGCACTTGTGCACTGCTGTAATATACGATTATATTATGTTATGGAGATAGTTTAGGACTCTGAGATCCATCTGCTAGTCTCTTTGCGCTATATACCTATACTGTAGATCATTTAATACAACTTCAAGTAACCCAGGATTTAATCTCAAGTTTCGAAAATTCAATAATTGAGCTAAAACTGCAATCCTTTAGGCATTTCATCAAAAAATCTTCCAATCATTTTATTTAGATATGTGTTATTGTAAGGCAGATGCTTTCTATGGAAATTTTCCAAGTATCTCATCAGCTCATTAAGATCCTCCTGGAACGCCCTTGCCTCGTCGCAGAATAGTATAAACATCCCGCCTACCGTCCTAAGGCCGTCAGAATCCCTTTGTGCCTCTGCCAGCATAATATTGCACAGGAAAACTATTGCTGCGCAAGCAGCCAGAGAATCGAAAGACCTGCACGAAAACTCTTTTGCCAAGCCAAGGCAACCCTTTGCGACCTTGAAGATGACCTCCTCATCCCAGCGCCTTCTATGCAAACGCACGATCTCTTCATCCTCCAAACTAATGCTGGTCGAAGCAATTGCGAGCCACTCATTTTTCTTGTTTTATTGCGCACAAATTCAATTTTAAGGCTGACAGCAATTTTCATTTGAAGGGATTGTTGAAACGATTGCCTCGCAAAACAATTTAGCTCTGCCCCGTTTCTTCGGCAGCTCCTGCAAATTTGCGAAAGTATAGGTTTTACCCTTGCCAGAGATAATATACATTATGCATTTTTTTCAACATTCCGATGCATCCGATGTCTGCAGCCTCCAGCTTGGCAAAGAAAATTGGAAACGTGAACCAGCTGTCTACTAGCACATAATTGAAAAAAATCTTGCTGTTGCGGGCTAAAATTGCAAAACCAGCCGCTACTTCGTTTTCTTTCCCAAAAGCCTGCAGCCTTCTTTTGCGCCCGATGGTGCGTTTGTCAATGCTTCCATCCATCTCTTGGTGCTTGACGATACATATTTTGTGTGTTATTTTTAGAATGTAACATTGAATTTTTTGCAGATATATACTGCAGAGTGCTTTAGGCCAAATGATGGATTCAATGTCTAGAAACCAGACGGTTGCTCGAAAGGAGATGGTGGGCTTAGCTTAGAATAAAAAAAACTATACCAGTTGACCCAACTTACGAGCTCGATAACAAACCTTCTTATTTGATCTGTTTGAAACTGTCCATGCAAAATGCGAAAGAATTCGAATACATACGTTCATTCAATTTTGCAATCAGGGCTGTTGATCAGACTATAAGCAGGAATCCAACTAAAAAGGAGAAAAAACCACTTATGTCAGCTGAAGAACAAAGACAGGTAGAAACCAGTATAGGCAAAAACACGCCTTGGATTTTCTTTTTCAACACATTCTCCCAAGCTTGGGGAATCCAGATTACAAACCAGTTTATGAACATGTTTATGACTGGCTATGCAATGATTGATCCATTGGTATTGGCCAGCATCATCGCATTTGGAAGCGCTCTAGACTCTGCACTGTCATTTGTTGCCGGCACAATTGTGCAAAAAGCAAACTTTAAGAGCGGACCTTATAGAACATGGGTATTATTGAACGGGCCTTTGATGACTATCGGAATTTTTTTAATATTCCTCAATCCAGATATTTCTGCCAGCGGGAAAGTAGTTGTATTCATTATTGGATACCTATTCAGAAACTGCCCGCAAAACTTCCTTTTGGCTGCCCAAAACACACTTATCCGCAAAGTGGCAGGCACGAATATGGCAGACAGGTTAGCCATTACAGCAAAAGGGGCACAAGGCTCCAATGCTGCAAGGATTATTGTTAATTTCATCGCTGTTTATGCGATCGAATTCTTCAATAACATGTTTGGCGCAGAAACCGGGCGTGGATATTTGGTTGTCGGTGTTGGTTTTGTGTTGATTCAAACTGCTTTCCAGATTTTTGTTTACCGCGCGCTAGCGCCATTTGACAAATACGACCCGAACCTTAAAAAAGTTGAAGGAAGCTCTGTCAACGTTAAAGTCACACATATGTATACGGATACATTTAAGAATCCCCAGATTTGGATCTTAATGGTTATGAACACAATCAGAACCATTGCTACAAATACCATGACTCCAATGACAACATATGTTTTCAGATATTCAATCATGGATATAACTAAACTATCTACAAACAACACCATTGGATCCTTCTTCGGGTTGATTGTTGCATTCTTGATTCCGCCTATAGCAAAGAAGCTTGGAAAGAAAAACTCCCAGGTTGCCTCAGGAATATTATTTGCTGCCGGGTATGCCTTAATGGCTTTTCTTGGACATGGAAACGAGATGATTTTGCTTATTGGTACAGTTTGGAATTCCATGGCAGGCGCTCTAAACCAATCTATTGGTGTCAACAACTACATTGACGCAGCGGAGTACCAGCTGTATACAACGGGAAGAGACTCAAGGCCATTTATCATGGGCCTTAATGCGATCACTATGAAGATCGGCAAGACGTTAGCATCCTTTGCCACTGCTTGGGTGCTGACATCCAGCGGGTACGAGTCTTTAGGCGGCGGCAAAGCAAACATCGACGCGCCTGCGTTGGTATTTAACCTATACGGTTTGCTTGCAGGATTGTACCTGTCATCCTCCATAATCATGATGTTCTTCAAGATCAATGAGGCTAAAGCAAAAGAATATGCTGATGCCAACAAAAAGATGATGGAAGAAAGAGCAGCTGCAGCTGGAGTGCAAGTGCAAATCTAACGTAAATTGTTTAATCGTAGGATTAGAATAGAACAATATAATGGAGTGTAAGCTTTGGTGAAGTTTCACGCTTGCACTCCTTTATGTGCTTAGTTATAAGCGGCAGAATTCTTTATTCGGTTGGGCTGGTTTGGAGTGAAGCAAATCTTGGCTTGCCGCTCTCTTATTTATGTAAGCTTTACTTATAAGCTAAATGCTAAATTGGACTTGAAGCAAAGTTTCGGGAAAGCTGGCACAGGCATAGATATGTGAGAAGTGTAAAGTAAACACAAATAAGCTACTTTATTATGACCTTTGATTGATGCTCAAATAATTGGCACAAAAAAATATCTTGGGGTTGGAGCTATTATTTCTGCTACACAACCCCATTTACTGTGCTGCGGTTAGATCTTTGTTTTCGGCTTGACAACAGAAGAAGCTAAATACCCAAAAACTAAGGCTGCGCATATGCCTGCAGAGGTTGCCGTCAGCCCGCCAGTGAATATACCGATGAAACCTTTCTCATCGATAGCGCTAAAAGTCCCTTTGACAAGCGAATAGCCGAATCCAGTCAGGGGAACTGTTGCTCCCGAGCCAGCAAGCTCGACTAGTGGTTCATACAGCCCTAATGCTGTGAGCACGACACCAGCTACTACATACATAACGAGAATTTGTCCAGATACATATTTAGTATTGTCTACAATAATCTGGGCGATAATACATAGTGTCCCACCGACCAGAAAAACCCATAAATAATTCATCTATTTTTGGCGCTTTACACCTATTTATTGTTCAGGCTATGAGGGATACGCCATCTCCTTGTTCGATTAATTGCGGCAAAATGCTGTTGCCGCCACCTGCGTCGCTTATTAAGCCAGGTGGCATATCGGCAGGGCTTTGAAAACAAGCCCTAGTAGCCAAGTGGTTTGAACACTACTTTTCCAAAAATATATTGGCGTTAGATGTGTATGCCTGTGGTGTCGGCTACTAGTTATGCTTATGGTTTTGTAAAAGCCTACCTTGCTATTTGCACAGCATGTGCAATAGCAGGTATAGATCCGTCTTGAAATGATGTTAGTGGAGACATTAATGCTCCTGTAGGAACGAACAACACTCTTGAAAGCTGCTTTGAATCAAGCAATTTGTATATATAAGAGCAAAATACGCTTGCTGAGCAACCTGCTCCGCTTCCGCCTTGGCCTACATTTTGCGCATCAGTGTCAAACACAAGTTTTCCACAATCGCTGAAATTTCCAATGTCCACATATCCCTCGCTAGCCAATAAATCTTTTGCGACATTAAAACCAAGGTTAGCTAAATCCCCAGTTACAACAAGGTCATAATCCTTAAAAGATGTTTTTGTTGCGAGGAAATGTGTGATTATCGTATGCGCAGCTGCTGGAGCCATTGCAGTTCCCATATCAGCTATATCGCAACAGTCGAAATCTACAATCTTGCCTGTAGTGAAGCTCACAATAGTGGGAGCTCCCTTGCTTTGGCCAATTATCGCCCCTCCAGAAGCAGTAACAGTTCTCTGGGATGTTATTGCGCTTTGTGATCCTTGCTCTAAAGGAGTCCTGTACTGCCGCTCGACTGAGCTGAAATGGGAAGAAACTGATACAGAGCATCGTTCAGCCACTCCTGCTTCTATTGTTGTGGCAGCGATTTGCAATGATTCCGCAAAACTTGCACAGGCACTGTATACTCCCCAATATGGCCTGCTGTATTCAGATATTGCAAATGTTGCAGCAACAATCTGGTTGAGTAAATCTCCACCCACAAATAAATCGATTGAATCGCTTTCTGCTTCAATTTTTTGTAGTGCAATTTCAATAGCTTTCGAATGCATTTTTATCTCTGTTTTTTCGAAAGTATCGCCAAAATTATCTTCATCAACAATCAAGTCGAAATAGCTGCCTAGAGGTCCAAGTCCTTCCATTGTCCCCGCTACGCTTCCAGTGGATTCAATAGCTACAGGCGTTCTCAATTTCACAGTTTGTGGTCCAATTTTTTTTGCCATTTTATTTCACCAAACCGATTAAAAAATATACGAGCCCCACAGCCCAAGCTGATGTTATCCCGTATAGAATAACTGGTCCTGCTACCTTAAAAATCTGTGCACCTATTCCAAAAACATGGCCCTCTGATTTGAATTCGATGGCACTGCTGACAATTGAGTTCGCAAATCCAGTAATAGGCACAAAGGTACCTGCTCCAGCAAAATGACCAATCTTATCGAAAATGCCAATCGAAGTCAATATCGCAGTTAACAGAATAAGAAAAAGAGTGCTAATTGTACCTGCATCAGCTTTCTCAAACCCAAATCCAATGCACATCTCTTTAACATATTGTCCCAGCAAACAAATACCACCACCTATGCCAAATGCTCTAGCAATATGCTTTGCGTTCTCTGCTTTTGGCCTTGAATCTTGTTTTACTGTTTTGAACGTTTCACGCAACCTTTGTTCAAGAAGGGACTCATTTTGCAGATTATTATTATTAGTGCTCATTAGTTCTACACTCCTTGCAATATTTAACTATTTTAAGTGGACTAAAAACGTGTAAAGGCTTCCAAAACCTCTACCAACAGCCATAGTCATCATACATGCCTTCAAAGAGAATTTCTTGGTTGTGAAAGCCGGCAATATCCCGCTTACATCAGTTAATGATGCAATTAGCATCCCTACGAAAAATCCTTGCATGCATCCAACCAAAACCAAGAGCATATTGCTGTCTATTACATGCAGGCTCATTAAATGGAACACACTGGAGAAAACACAACCAAGGAGCACAGCGATCTTTACACGAATCTCATAGTGTTTATCTCTCGTGAATTGTCTCAGTGCCCCAGTAAAGTCAAAAATAGAGTATACAGCGACTGCAGCTACCCCTGTTGAAGAACCTGCTGCAAGCCCCAATGAAACTAAAATAAGATGTTTCATTTCTCATCCCCTTTTTTTTGCTTGCCTTTGAGCTTCTCTTTGAGGTATGCGCTGACTCCAGAGTCATATGTGCTCATTTTGATTTCCACTGGCGATGGCAATCTTGTGCCAGACAGTTTTCGATTTTGGAAGTAAAAGATAATGCCAGCAGTCAAGCCAATGCTGTAAGTCACAGCAATGATTTTATATCCGAGTTCAGTGCCCCCTCCAAAAATCCTTACAAACTCCAAGTGGGCATCCTTCATCCCGACATCGATATGAAAATACATTACTGACAATGCAGACCCTAGAAACAGCATCAAATATATAATTGCGTTAAATAAAAAATTAAGAGGAGTTTTCGACTTTTTCTCATCTTCAAAGTTTATCAGCACATCTTCTATTGAACACAATTCAAAATGGATCTGTGGTTTTGCTTTTTGGGCAATATCAAGCAGTTGTTCAACTTTAATAAGCTCTAAAGCTTCGTTGCCAGAACCGTCATGGATAACAACATCCAAAATCATGTCAGTATTTTTCTCTGGGCATAGATTTGCGACATCCCGAAAATGGATCTTCTGTCCAATTGGGTGGGTCAATTCGCCTTTTGGAATCAAATAGATTTTTTCTTCACTCATTTTTCAAACTTTTTATTTTTTTGTCAGCACTTTTTTTGCCAGGCTGTTGTCAAGTGTAGTTTAACCGTGGGAATAGTTATTATTCGTTTAGTTTGATGGTTGCGTTCGTTGCTGGATCAGAAATATCTACACTTTATGGCGACCAGCCATTAAATACGATGTGACCTAAAGAGCTTGCTTGGGATATGTTTAAAGCGGATCGGGTTGACCGTTGTAAGAATAAAGGAAAGTTAAAACTCAAAATGCCATTGCTGGCTAAAAACTGCTGTATTGGGAAGATTCAAAGGGCAGTTCGGTCAAGCTGTGTTTTTGCTGTTTCCTCTGGAAGGAACATGTGCGTATGCCACGCCCCTATTGCAGGTGATGTCGTGGACTTCCCCTTCCCTGTTCTCAGATATCCGGTACGCTTCCATGCGGCTGTGACAATCGGCCAGTCGCCCACCTGGCGCTGCCAGCGCAATGTCTGGTATCCAATGCTGCAAGGCGGTTGGCATCACCCGGATCCTGCAAGGCATGACTGGAAAAGGAGGTACTTGCGATGGACAAGGCGACTTAGACGGTTTCGATCGGCAAGATCGAGATCACCACACAGTTTTTGACGATGTCCCAAGTTCCGTAGAATTTCAAAATAAAAACACAGCTCCATCCACTATGGCATAATTGTGTTACAGAACAAAAAATACTATATGAAATGGAGCTGCTATAATGGGAGCATACCAGAAAGAAAGCAAGCCAGTCAAGCCAGCTGTGCAA
>WRIE01000067.1 GCA_009782875.1 Eubacteriaceae bacterium
TTAAACGTTTTCCTGTCATGGTCATAAAGCAGATAGCCCTCCATGGTGAACGCATTTTGCTGCAGGAATCTGAGCCTGCGCCATTTTCCGTGCTTGAATTTCTCGAAATACCACCCCCTTCCAATATATTCAAATTAATGGTATGTAATTAATATCAAGTAATTGGATTGTTGAAAGGGGGATTCCCATGCTTCACGCCAAGTGGAGGGATTAAGAACGGCTAGAAGGAGGCATTTAAATAAAAAAAGTTAATTTTATCGCAATATTGTTGTGTGTATCCATGGTGTTTTCAGGGATTTCCACACAAGCGGCAACTATCAAAGACAGTTTAGGACAGGACGATTTATCCCCGGCGGAAAAATATTTGACCCAAGAACAAGTGTTTGAAGCTATTGCCTTTACTTATGGGGATCCAGTGTTGGCTAAGGCCATAGATGCGCAAAAAACCCAAGCCCCCAACGGGTTTGTCATTGAGGGGTTCCATGCAGAAGACTACAGCGCATACACTAACGACGACTATGCAGGGATGTACCTTGATGGCAGCGGCCAGCTAGTTATTTGCTACCGCCGCGGCTCCAAGTCGGCAGAGGCCATGCGGGCCAACAACGAGAAGTCGTCATCAAGGCTGTCAGCCCGCAGCGGGAAAACCCTTGTGGATTCTGTCGCGATATCCGAGGTGGAGCACAGCTACACTGAATTGCTGGCTGCCTATGGATACCTCAACAAGACAGCGGCCGGATACAAGAACATAAAAGAGTTTTGGGTTGACGAGGAAAACAATAAAATCGTTGTAGGGATTTTTGACGACGGCAAGGCTAGGCAGACAAAAGAGGAGCTGCTGTCGGCGCTGGGCGAAAGCATGCTTTCTTTTGTCAAAAGCGACCCGGAGGACAAAGTCAAAGAAATTGACTCAATCAATGGCACATCTTCAATCAACAACAACAACACAGTCACCACTGCGGGAGGGCAAATGTGGAGCTCAAGCAAAGGCTGTAATGGAGTGATTACTTGTGCGCATGGCTATTCAAATAATGATGTCATCCGCAAAGGAAACCAAATCAATGGCACTATAATTGGCCAAATAAAAGATCTCAAATATGTCTATTCATATGGCAATTGGAATGACAGCTCATTTATAAAACTAAACAGCCCTCACATCTATACTGGAGTAAAATATGATGAAATCTCTTCTCAAACACCTGTTGTGAATTCATCTATTACTTTGCGGGGGTACAAGTCAATCTCTAAATCGGCAACAGTCAAATCGACAAATGCATCGTATATTGAGGACGGGATAAATTGGGGCAATCTAATCAAAGTGGATAAACCGATGCAAAAAGGCGACAGTGGAGGCGGGGCTATCGGCGGCACAGCTAGCCATACAAACTATATCGTTGGAATCAATAAATCCACTACAATTTACGAAACCTGGTTGGTCAAAGGCAGTGTAATCTTGAATGCCTTCAAATAAGGCTGGATAATACAGGAGGGATGAGAGTTTTCTTTGCTATGCAATTCCTGCTAATTGCACAAAGCTTTGTTCTGATGAGCATATAAACATGGAAGCAAAGTAAGGGCAAGCTGTTTATCCAGCTTGTGCTATACTGGGTTCGGTTGATCCCTGCTGCTTAAACGAAAAGAAGAATCGGGAATTGCCTGCTCGAGACAATGGGTTTATAGTGCGCATGCCGCAAAACATACAAAACACGTCTAATTCATACGAGGTGGGTGCTAATGAGAAAAACTGCCGCGTCAAGCATTGCCATTCCGCTGTTTCTCGTAATAACGGCAGTCTATGGTTGTGGCACAGACTGCGGGATTGCCCCAAATAATTTATGGACAGTGGCAGACGGCATTACGCTCAAGCTGTTGCAAAACAGCTATCCGCCGAACGCAAAGACTATGACATTGGTATTGGAAAACCGCTCGGATTCAGTCATGTTCTATGGGCAGGGGTGGTATTTTGAGAGATTTACTGGCGGGGAATGGCGCAGGCTTAAAACCACGCAAAAGGTGTTCACTATGGAAGGGTATTTGCTCTCTAACCGTGACAGGAAAACTTTACCAATAAAGACTGGTTTTTTGCCTTTTAGGGAAGGTCTGTACCGCGTAACTGGATACCACCCCTTGAGTGTGGCGCCAGATGCTGGCAATCTAGACCACGGCATGGAGAATGTGGATTATCCGCCATTCCAGCTTGAATTTTTCGTGTCAAAAACTGCTTTGCCAGAACCGGAGGCAAATCCAGAAACGCAGCTTGGAGTATGGCAGCTCCCGGAAATAGAGAGCTGGCAATGGCATGCCCCGCAAGTTTATGTCGCGATGTATGAGAACGCTGGCATGTGTGCTCCGGCATTTGTGCCGGGGCAGAATGGCTTAGTCGCGGTTCTATACCGCATTGCGAGCGAAGATGAGTATGACTATATCAACGATTTGCTGCTCCTTATGGACATTTTTGACCGAAAGACAGGCATCCGCTATGAAGTGTTTGACGAGCCAACAGTAAGTATAGATGCAGTCACACCTTATCTGGACGGTTTTTTGATAGTCAGCGACAAATTGCTATATTGTTATGTTGATGGCACTGGGAACATGAGCCTTGAGCCTGCCGCCCCTTAAGGCAGCCTCTAAGCTATAATGCAAAAATAGGGGGCGGGCGGTCGTAAATCAGCTGCTCGCTAAATTCCCAAGGGATTTTTGCGCAGAACAGGCGAAGAAAGATCAAGAGAAAATCGACAAAGACAAAGCAGGATTTGTTTGTTTTCAGGATCGTACCTATCTTGCCTGAGGTTGTCACGCTTGTTAATATGCCAAGCCTGCTGTTGAAATTAGAGTAGCGATATCAATAGGAATATGCATATCTATATAGATTATAGATATGCATATTCCTATTGATATAGAATTATTATTGGCCGACCCACAGCTCCAACAGCTGGTTGACTGCCTCGTTTACAGATATGCCCTCGGAGCCTGCTTTCTTCTTCACTTTCTCGTACAGGCTTGGCGGCATCGAAGCCAGGAACTTTTGCGACTTGGTCTGGCCCTTTTTTGGCTGCAGCACTATTTCCGCTTTGGGGGCCACATCCGCCTCCGCCCCTGCGCTTGTAAGCATCCCGACCACGCTCGCCCTCCGTTTTGTCTCCCTTTCCTCAAGCCCCATGGCTAGCCTCCTCCGCAAATTTTTGCGCTATTTTCACATATTCTTTCGCGACATCGCTTGACGGGTCTTGCTCCACAACCGGCAAGCCGTCATACACGCCTTTTTTTGCCGCTGCCATCCTTTTCACAACGCCAAGGACCCTGTGCTCTTTTTCAATCAAGGCGAGTATCTCGATGTTTGTCTTCACCCTCGGCTCGTGCATTGTCGCTATTACGCCAAAGACTTCAAGCCTGGGGTTGATGAGCTCCCGGATGTCGTCGACCGTGTCCATAAGCTGCGTGATGCCGCGGTACGCCAGGTACTCCGTCTTGACGCACAGCGCGACCTTGTCCGAGCAGGACAGGGCGTTTACCGTCAATATCGACAGCTGCGGGGGGCAGTCGATGAATACGAAGTCGTAGTCCCCCCTGACGGGGGCGATCGCCCGGTCGAGGATCCTCTCCCGGTTTGTCTTGGAGAACATCTCCATTTCCAGCGCGGCAAGGTCGATTATTGACGGCAGCAAGTCCAGGTTCTCAGAGACCGGGAAGATGCACTCCCTGATGTCGGCGTTTTTGCCGCCCTTGAGCAAAGTGGCAATGTTGCCGCTAAAGTCGGCAGGCTCCTTGCCGGTTATTATTGTCAGGCTAGCCTGGCTGTCAAGGTCTATGAGAAGCACTTTTTTTCCTGCCTTGGCCAGCGCCGCGCCGATGTTGTGGGCGCTTGTCGTTTTGGCGACGCCGCCCTTCTGGTTTGCGAAAGACACTACTAATCCCAATGCAATCCCCCTTGTAATGCTTTTTTTAGAAGCGCTTGCAGACAATTATATCGATATTGGCATGCATATCAATATTGATATAATATATTTATGCAAATATGCATAGCTATATTTAGTATTTTACCATATTTTAGGTTGAAATTGCAGCAACCAAACGCCTTTTTTGTTGCTTGGGATGCCAACGCCCAGAAAATGCGCAGCAGCAATGCAGCTACATAGCATATAAACAATACTTACACGCAATGCAGGCACACAACAAACATTATCCATAAACATTAGGCCAGCCAACAAAAATGCAGAGCCCAAAAAGCCTTTGCAATGCTTAGAAACAGCGGTATAATAGGGCAAGCGTATAGCATATAAACAATACCCATACACAATGATGTCAAGTATAAGACATAAACATGTGCATGGCGCAGGAAAGAGCGGCGGGAGGAAAGCAATGGCTAAAAAACAAATAATCGACCAGGGCGCGGAGCTAGAGATCCTGGCCTCGGCGGACGCAGAATCTCAGGATGCGGCGAGCCTGGGAAGCGCCTTCACACCAAAGCCCAAGGCCAGGGCTGAGGCGCGGAGCCAAAGGGTGAACTTGGTGGTGAAGCCGTCTGTGTACAAGAAAGCGAAAGAGAAATGCGGGGCGTTGGGCGTCTCCTTCAACGAGTTTTTCAACCAGTTCCTTGAGGACTGGGTTGGGAAATAGGGAGCAGGGCGAAGGAAGGGCGACAGCGCGAAGCCGCCCTTCTGGCTGCAAAAGGCACTGCTGATCCTGATGCAATCCCCCTTATAAAGCGTTTTGAAACACCAATAGATAGTTATATCGATATAACTATCTATTCAAATATGCATAGCCATATTTAGTATCCCTCTATATTTGCAGCAAGATAAAACACCATGTATAATAGTATGACAAGATGCACCAGAAATTTTCCTTGGCTTAGATTATGGAGGTTATTTTTTAAATGGCTAGTAGCATCAATAAAGAGGAATTAGTAGAGAACATGTCGGCCAACCTGGTGCTGCTAAGAACCTGCTTGGGGCTTAGCCAGTCAGAGCTTGGCGAGAAAATCGGGTTGTCAAGGCAGACTTTGATGGCTTTTGAAAAAGGCAGGCGCGTTATGCAATGGGGCACATTCATGTCTTTGCTGTCTGTGTTCCGCGAAGACGCGAGCGCGAGCGGGCTGCTTGTATATTTCGGGATCTATACCGAGGAGCTTGGCAGGTACCTGGTGTCGCCGGGCTCTGTGGCAAGAAGGGCATAATCCATGGCGAACTCAATTGAGCAAGAGAAGAGCCACCTTGAGGAATACCTTTCATCAAAAGGGATCGACACCCGCAAGCTGTTCAACTGCCTGAACCCTGCGCATGAGGACAAGAACCCGAGCATGGGCTATGACAGGGATCGTAACAAAGCGCACTGCTTTGCTTGTGGCGCAGACTACGACATATACGACATTGTGGGCATAGACTACGGGCTGGACAATTTCGGGGAGAAGCGCAAGAAAGTGGGCGAGCTTTTTGGGATTGGAGCCATTGGGGCCGCGCCTGCCAAAAAAGCGAAAACAGCGCGGCAAAATGAGGCAGGCACAGGGGGCGGGCTTCCTAGCCTGGCTGTTTTTTTCAAATCCGCCCATGGGAACATATCGCAAACAGGCTATATGGCGAGGCGCGGGATTAGCAAGGAGACGCTTGCACGGTTCCAAGTCGGGTATGTTGAAAAGCACCCTGTCGGCGGCGGGGAGGTTTGGGACTGCATTGTCATTCCTACAAGCGAGGGGAGCTGCGTGTTCAGGAATACTGATGAAGGGGCGGACGGGAAGAGCAAGTATCGCAAAAGCGGGGCGTCCACGCTGTTCAACGGGGCTGCGCTGGCAAGGGCCAGCAGGCCTGTTTTTGTGGTTGAGGGGGAGATTGACGCCATGAGCGTCATTGAGTCTGGCGGCGAGGCTGTAGCCCTTGGGAGCTCGGCAAACTCGGCAAAGCTCATAAAGGCGCTCGAAGAGATGGCTGCCAGGCAAGAGCCTTGGCCTATGCTGGTTGTCGCGCTTGACAATGACGCATCGGGGGAGCGGGCGGCTGCGGCGCTTGGGGAAGCCCTTGAAGGGCTTGGGGCCAGCTATCGCTTAGCTAACCCGTATGGCGCGGCAAAGGACGCAAATGCGGCGCTGCTTTTAAGCAAGGAAAGCCTGTCAAGCGCCATTGCAGGGATTTTGGATGAGCTGTGCAGCGGGGCTGCGCATGCCGCCAAAAGCGGTGCAACAACTGCCGAGCTTATCGCGCGCGGCTTTATGTCAGATATATCTTGCAGCACGCCTTGCGTGCCGACAGGGTTCAGCCGGCTTGACGCGGAGTTGGATGGCGGGCTGTACGAGGGGCTTTACGTGCTTGGCGCCGCCAGCTCGGTTGGGAAAACGAGCCTTGTCCTGCAGATGGCTGACAATATTGCGGGTTTTGGGCGGGACGTGCTGTTTTTCTCGCTTGAGATGTCCAGAAAGGAGCTGGTCGCAAAAAGCCCTAAATGGTTCCTACGACACACAGACGAATGAGGAGTTGAACTTTGATGTTGCCCGCTCAGACGAGGATGTGGACAGGATAATGGGCGAGTACCATAGGCAGCTTGAAGCCGCGCTAAAGGTAGCCGCGCCGGTCCTCTCGTCATATATGCGCTCCGCGGCCTGGTAGGCGGCTTTCGCTGTGGCGGAGTGCCCTTCTGAGCGCTTCACGAAATCTTTGTGGTAGTGGTAGATTGCCATTGGTGTCTTCCCCTTGCTACATATAACATGAACAAATGTATTTGTTATATATGTTACTGCAGAGCAGGATGGGATTTCAGTGGAAATTGAATCCTGAAAACGCTGCCTTGCTTGTTTTGGAACGTTTTCTAAATTAATAAATAGTTAAAAAATTCAATGAAACCGTTTGGCATAAAGGAACGCGACCGGACACGCCCTGCCGGAAAGCATGCCAAAAAGCCAAGGCGTGCAATCCCTATTTGGATTTTCGGCAAAAAAACAGCTTTGATTACAAAAATATTGCAATGTAATTGCAATATTTGACATGACGACCAAATTTGTGGCAATATAAGCCATTGTATGGAACTATTGCATAGAAATGGCTAGTTATAGGAGGAAGGCATAAGCGATCCAACCAGCGAAAATTTTTGGAGGCAGCACATGAGAAACATGAAAAAATGGATAAGCATCCTCATCGCCTTTGCGATGCTCGCAACAACTCTATGCCCTGTGCTTGCGCACGGGGAAGTTGAAAGCTATGATGATACAATTGGGATCAACAGCGAGGCTGCGGGCTTTGGCATAGAAGGGACAGCCTATGGGATTGACGAGGTCGGGGGCCACAACGACGACTCCAGCGGCGGGGAGGCGGGGATAGCCTATGAGATCGAGGAGATGCGCGATGCCCAGTCAAAGACCTTCATGCTTGATGACGGGCAGCTCCAGACCGTGGTCTATGCCTCGCCTGTCCACTACCTGGAAGAGGGCGAGGGGGGGGTGGAGCTTGGGCAGGACGGGCGCGGCCAGCAGCGGGGCGGCGGCAAGCGTGGCCGCTGGCGCCAAATCGACAACACGATTGTGCCGGCCGAAAAGTCGACGGAGCGCGGCAGGTACTCGCTAAAAAACAATGCGAATTTCTTCTCCGCGCACTTCGGGGACACAGGGGAGGGGAAATACGCGGTGCTCCTCGAGTTCGGGGGCAATGAGTTCGCCTTCAACCCAGTGACGGAAAACGGTGCGAAGCCAAAGCAAATGAAGGGCGCCGGCAGGAGGAAAGCGGCGCCAGCTGAATTTGCCGCCGCCATCCCGGAAAGCGACACAGTCATCTACGAGAAAGCGTACGATGGCGCCGATTTGACCTACACCGTCTCGGAGAACGCCGTCAAAGAATACATCGTGATCAACGAGCACACAGGGGTGAGCGAGTTCCAGTTCGAGATCTGCGCCCCAGGGGCGAAGCTGGGCTACGGCGGCGACGGCTGCCCGGTGTTCACCTACGGCGGGGACGCGAGCGTAAGCGTCGCCGGGTTTTTCGCCTTCGACGCGAAGGGCGCATTCACAGAGGAAGGCCAGGTCAGGCACACACTGGAGCAGCAGGGCGGCGGCCAGTACCTGCTCACAGTCACCCTGGACGAGGGATATATCACAGACCCGGGAGGGCGTTCCCGGTCTACCTCGACCCGACGGTCATGATTTCCAACTCAAGCGTCCCTGACACCTTCGTCGCCAGCGCGAGCCCCAACACAAACTACAACTCCGGCTCAAACATGGTATACTTGAGGACAGGGAGGGACTCGCCATACGGGATCAGGCGCTCGCTGATAAATTTCCCGGTTCCGGCCGGCGTGGCCAACGTGACATCAGCCACTTTGCGCTTAAAGCTCTACAGCAGCGCAGGCACTCCAAACGTGCATGCCTACCGCAACACGGGTCCATGGAGCTCCAGCAGCGCCACATGGAACAACAAGCCAGCCTACACCACAGCGTCAGGCTCCACCAAGGCGGCGGACAGCGGCAACAACTGGTACAGCATGACGGTTACATCGATTGTGCAGCAGTGGGCGAGCAAGACAGCC
Source organism: Eubacteriaceae bacterium (assembly GCA_009782875.1). Lineage (GTDB taxonomy): Bacteria > Bacillota > Clostridia > Eubacteriales > Anaerofustaceae > WRIE01. Next base: position 8,503 of record WRIE01000067.1, read on the forward strand.
ACAAACTACGGGTTCACAATCATGGACACCAACGAGTCCAGCAACAACATCTGGCAAACGTGGTATTCCTCTGACGCCCCGTCCCCGAACAAGCCGGAGCTGCACATCACCTACTTGGGGGCTTCGAGCGTGCCTGTCACAAGTGTGACTGTCTCCCCGGCAACAGCGACAGTCAGCGCAGGGGCGACCAGGCAGCTGGCGGCGACAGTGAGCCCCTCGAACGCGACAAACAGGACGGTGACATGGAGTTCGAGCAACACAGCCGTGGCGACAGTCAGCCTCGGCGGGCTGGTGACGGGCAAGGCAGCCGGCACGGCGACCATCACAGCGACTGCTGGCGGCAAATCCGCCACATGCAGGGTCACTGTCACGGGGGCTTCGAGCGTGCCTGTCACAAGCGTGACTGTCTCCCCGGCAACAGCGACAGTGAGCCCCTCAAACGCGACAAACAAAACGGTGACGTGGAGCTCGGACAAGCCGGGCGTGGCGACAGTCAGCCTCGGCGGGCTGGTGACGGGCAAGGCGGCAGGCACGGCAACCATCACAGCGACTGCTGGCGGCAAATCCGCCACATGCAGGGTCACTGTCACAGAGGCTTCGAAAGTGGACGTGACAAGTGTCGTTGTCTACCCAGCATCAGCGGATGTCAACATAGGGGCGACCACGACGCTTAGGGCGAACGTGTATCCCGTAACTGCGAACCAGGCAGTGACATGGGAAACTAGCAACCATAAAGTGGCGACCGTCAACAACGGGGTAGTGAGGGGCGTATCCCCCGGCCCGTGTACATCAAAGCGTCGGCAGGTGGCAAATTCGCTGAATGCGAGGTCACTGTGCCGCTCGATTATTGGTATTCAGATACAAACATTGTCGGTTACTATAAAACGGATATGGGTTATAGTGTTACTCTGTATTCAGATGATGTTTCACCTGATGATCAAACAAGAATGCGAAATTCTATCGGTGCTGCTGCTGGCCAGTGGAGTAGTATCTTGCCAATTAACATCAATCACAACCAGGGAAATTCTAAGTTCTACATATTTGGCATGAAACGGGAGCGACTCCAATCTTTATACCCAAAATCTGTGAAAAAAGACACAATCGGTCTCGCTGATGTCCCATTCCGGTCAACACACGAGCAAGTGCTCGTATATTCAAAGTCACCTACTAAATATGTGTATAAGCTTGACGCTGGAGGTGTTGTTTATCTAACATCTGGACTCCCACAAAGTCCTTATTATCAATATCTAGGTGATTCTTATATCAGTCTAGCATTACATGAAATGGGCCATATGCTAGGCTGGGCAGGCCATTCCCCAAACAGCAGGGATGTAATGTTTGAAACTATGGATTGGCGTGGTCCAATCAACACACTTACAGACAGGGACAGAACCCATCTGCAACAAATATACAGGTCGTTTTACTAGCAAACTGCCCATAAGCTATTGGAGGTGCAAATAATGAAGAAGAATCTTGTGGCCGCACTGTCCTTGATCGTCTTGCTGGCAAGCTGCTCCTCGTACAGCTCTGCTGTTGGCATCGACGGAAAAAGAGTGATTGAGGTTAGCAACCTAGAAGACCCTGAAGGGCTCGAGGGGCTTGAGTATCTCTTAGCCTACTCGACAAATTTCGTGAGGGCGAAACTCGTCAGCGTGGAGCTGTTCGACCTCTCGACATCAACATACGAATTGCGCTATGAGGTGGCTGAGAACTATGCCGGCTATGCGGTTGGCGAAATAACAGTGTATGAGGATTTTGTAGAGGGGCGGGACATAATCGGCGGGGAAGCCCACCTCATGCTTTTCGGATATGACAACCTTTATTATCCCCACGCTATATACACATCAATAGACAAAGATTTTTATGTGCAAAAGGGCACACCAGCAAAAATAGGCGGGAGAGAGTACTCGCTCGAGCAGCTAATTGAGGAGGCGCAAAAGGCTGAGGCCAGCGGCGACTTCGGGAAAAGATGCCGCGATTACAATGCGGCGCCCTCTGGAAACATGAGCCTGCAAAGCATAAGCCCGCTCTCTGGAAGCTTGGGCCTGGAAGAAGCCTATAGGGAAGCAGATGTTGTGCTGGAGGTGGTTTTGGGCTCGGAACATCAAGTGAACAAGTATGTGTCAGACTACACCATTGTGGAAGCCAGCACAGTCAAAAGCACGCAAGCTTACGCAGGAGGATATGCGGGAGGAGACATCATCGCGCTCCCCCCAGGCCTTGAGCAGAATGTGCCTTACTGGATCCTGCTCAAGGAAAACACTGGGGGCGGGTTTGGACCTTTTTCGAGGGAATTTTACGCTGTCCCGGCAAAAAGCTTGGAGAGCATTGACCAAATGGATGAAGACCCTACTGATCAAATAGTTAAATGATTGGACAGGGCTGCAAAGGCAAATGCCAAAAGGCTGCTTATCGCGCTAAGATAGGCAGTCTTTTGGCATTTGCCCTAGGCGTGGACCTCGCTGCTATTGACATAGACGCCATAAATGCCATTAGCATAGAGGCGCTGAAAAGCGTTGTGCCCAGCCGGCATGTAAAACCCAACAACAAGCTGGCGAACGAAATGACGAAAGATTTCTTGGACGAGGGGGAGCAGTCTTTGGTCATAAGCACAGCCAAGGCCATGCTCGAATATAGGGATGGGCAGACGGGCATCAACCTCGCCAAATTCACGCCCTACGACAGGGAGGTGCATGACGGGGTTGTCACGCTTTACGAGGCCGGGAACTTGGTCATAACCCCGGCTATGGTGTACCGCGCCATGAACGGCATGTCGGAAACTGAAAAGATAAGCCCCCAGGCTATGGAGGCGGTCACGAACAGCCTTGAGAAGAGCAGGCGCATAATGGCCACCATCGAATTCGCGCAAGAGGCGAAGGCCTACAACAAAGAATGCGGCAGCACCAGGCTGGAGGGATTACCTTTTAGCCTGCGACAAGATAACTGTGGCATCTGGCGGGCACACGCAAGATGCGTACCGGCTGCTCAGAAAGCCCTTGTTGTACGAGTATGCCCAGGTGTCGGGGCAGGTCACCCCTGCAGTTTGCCTTATCATAGCATTGTAGGGGTATTTATCGAATAATGTCTAAATATGTCTTGTTATTTTCACACCTGCTCGATATGGGTTGTTTCTTGCTTTTTTTTGCAATGCAAACTGCCTGGCAAACGAATATTGTAATAATATGGTTTCATTCACACTTTGTTCTAGCGCATTTTCGTCCAGATGATGGAGGGCAAGCGACTGCTAAATCGAAAACATACAGTGGGGCTATATCAAGAAGCCAGCAACATGATCGTGGCTGCCATAAGGTTGACGGTTCCCTATACAGTGCAGCCAATTAGCAAGTTGTGGAAAAAGAGGTGGAATAAAGACACGCCCTCAAAAAAGAGGCTCAGGCCTGTCGATATATGGTGAGGCAAGGCTCACTAGAGATATTGGCGTAGGATGATTTTGCGAGGCTGTTTCCTCTCTTATTTTTTTTAGCGGCCAATGGTGCCCTTTGTCTTCTGTGGCGCAATAATGGTCAAAACAATGGAAAGATATTTGGGCAAAGGCTTTTAGAGGGCGCTTGTGGCAGGGCTATACTGGTTATGGGCAACTGCCCAAGCTGGAGGGGATATGCCAGAAGGGCAGATACCATTTTTTTGATAAGAAAGAGCACATGAATAACCTTGTCGAATATGATATAAGGCTTATACAAATTTTGTTTTGGCAAATGCATCTTATTCATTAGGTGGTATTATGCTTCTTATATTATCTGCGTTATGTGCTATATCAGCCAATCTCGATACACTGACAGTAAGTATCGCTTTTGGAATCAAGAATGTCAAGATCAGTCTGTCTGCCTCTATAGTTATCGGCTTGATCACAAGCCTTGGAACTTGGGCCTCAATGGCTTTTGGGGTATTGATTGCCAATCGAATCAATTTCTCATTATTAAACTGGATAGGGGCTATTATCCTTATGGGTGTGGGGTTGTGGATTGCTTATGAGGGGATAAGAGATTTGAGCCAAGAGAATTCGCCTTCAATGGTGCTTTCCCGGGCAGAAAATGCCGACACAGACCAGTCCGGGGTTATCGATTTCAAGGAATCATTTGTGTTGGCTTTGGCTCTGACAGTCAACAACCTAGGGGTAGGCGTGGCTGCCGGAGTGGCAGAGTTGAGCATCTGGATGACAACGATCTTCACTTTCTTGTTCACTTTTCTTTTTATGTGGATGGGTTCTGCTTTTGGAAAAAGTGTTTTTGCCCACTGGCTTGGCAAATATGCTGAACTGATATCAGGATGTGTGATTTTTCTCGTAGGTTTGGCATCGGGGCTCATATAAAGCAAGTTCTTCTATTGATTAATTGATTGGCTGGCTGCCATCATCCTGTCTTGGCTCCGCCCTTGTGCAAGACTGGAATTGCATATCGCTGTTTTCTCGCACATATTTCGCTTTGCCCTTGTTGGCAGGGAAAGGCTGGTTATTATTGGGCTAGAAAGCGAATAAATGGCATTAATGAGTATTCAAAAAAAAGAGCCGCCAAGTGTGTTGCTTGGCGGCTTGTGTTGCAAAACTAGTGTTGCATACGAGAGCGTCAGCGATGCAGCTTATTCAGAAATAATGAAATCAGGCAACATGCTAATCAAGCTCCAGTAAGCGCTATCACGCACTGGGCGCCCGCCAAAGTATGTATTTACCCTGACCGACTTTGACAAGTACATGACAGTTAGGCTAATGCCAACAACTAGGCCGAGTGCGCTGCTAAGTGTGCTGCTGATGAAGCTGAAAAAACGCCCGCGGCTCAACATCTGCAAAAAGCTTGCGACGACTCCTCCGCCAACAGTAATAACTTGGGCATTTACTAGCATGTCAAAAAACTTCGGGTCGCGTTCTTTAAGCAGTTTTGCTGCCCTAATGTCAAGAAGTGCGGCTAGGCATGAGGAAGCTATGGACACTATTGTGCCAACGGCATAGAAAATGCCAATAGCAAAGCTGCCGAGAACAGCCAACAAGGCTGGCAGACCTACAAATACTAGAGTAAGTACTCCTCCGGCGAACAGGCCATAGTACCACACCAACAGCCAGCCTCCTAGCACGGAATAGTCTTGGCTTTGATTTGAACTCATATGAATAATTCCTTTCTTGTGTTTATTTTGCAATCATTTGGTTTAAAGATTACAGGTCTAATCTATAATACCATATTCTATCTAGACTATATTATTCTAACCATAAACTTGCAAATCCGATATTATCGAAGATTTTTAATGCAGAAGCTTTGGAAAGCCAAAATAAAGCTACCCAGTCAAAAGAGATTTGGCGAAATTAGGCGTAAAATCAACCTCTAAATTTTACGTTTAGAGGTTGATTTTTCAAACAAGCTATTATCTTGATAAGGGAAGCTCTAGATTTTCCTGGCTATGAGCTTCCTTGAGAGCAACAACGCTATAGTTGTATTTATTAGAGCTACAGCTATCCAAAGGTCAATATATGTAGTGTCGGCTGTTTTTGGGTTGCCGCTTTTTGAACTTGAAACAAGCTTGGAGGCTACTGGCACTTTCGGCTTGGCAATAGTGCCAATATTGCTAGAGTATTTAAAAACAGCTTTATTGCCGCCACTACCAAATCGGACTTCGCCTTTGCTGGATATTTCAAAATCGATCGTATAGGAGCCAAAATTGCTCTTTTTGCCATTAGCAGCAGTCCCGGTGATTTTTATTGTGTACTTTCCGGCAGGCAATGGCTTGAGGGTTATTTCTGCTCCAGCAATCCCGTTTTTCATAGCGATTGCAGAGCCGCTGCCGCTTGCTATTAAGTTTGGCTTGCGGACATAAGGCACTCCTGCCCCTATGCCAACGAAACTATTGTCATTTGTTATTTTTTTATTGTCAAGCACAGTTTGCCGAGCTGGTTTGTCGCCTTTTTTCTTTTCGATCTGTTTTTTTGATTTGCCTCTATTCTCTTGTTTGGCTGATTCTTCATTTTTTGCTGTATTCTGCGTAGGCTGTTTTGATCCTGTTGTAGGAGTTTGGCTAGCAGGCTTAGTTTTTGCTGGGGTACGTTTATCTGGCTTTGGTGTTGTTCTTAATACCTTTTTATCTGGGTTAGCTTTTGTAGCAGGCTCTTTCGCTTTCGCTGCTTTTGGTGTTCGCTCGCTACTCTCTTGTTTTCTCTCTAAAGCCTGCCGCCCGCGATCTGGCTTCCCATCACGATTTGGCTCTGTATGGCTTGGTTCTTGTTTTCTGCCCGGTTCTTCGCGATCCTTTCTTGCGTCGCGGCTTGGCACGGCACGGCTTGCTTCTTGTTTGCGAATTAGCCCGGTGCTGCTTGGTTCTTGTTTTCTGCCTGGCTCCTTGCGATCATTTGTGTCGCGGTTTGGCTCGTTTTGGCTTGGTTTCTGGGTCTCGTTTGGTTTGCCAGTGGCTGGCGCTTGGCTTGGCTTGCTGCTGGCTGGTCTTTGGTTGTTTGGCCGCTCAGTCGCGTTCGGGCTGCTTGGTTTTTGCAGCACCTCGTAATGGTAGCTGAACTTTGTCCCTTCTTTTGCTTGAAGGTCTCTAAGAGGTTGAAACTGCACTGAGAATTTTGCTTTTGTGCTAGCTGCGGACACTAGGGTTGGCGTAAATAGAGACAAGGCGAATGACAAGGCGAATATTGTCGCTAATACTAGAGCTCCTTTTTTAATTTTCATAGTTGCTTTCCCCTAAAATATATGAAATTGGTCAAGAATCAAGTTCCCATTTTTCCAATTTTATTATAATAGCAGTGTGCATTGATGTCAACATATCTCAATATATGCTAAATTAATTCACTGAAAATAGCAAATTTTATGTGTATATATCATACTATTATATAATATCGCAATGCGGTCACCTCGTACCTTCATCAAAATTCATATTTGCTATATTGTGTTAAAGTACAAATAGTTTGCTTGAATGCTAACACACAGGTTTTTACAGCAAATTTCATAATTTTTAAAACATATAATCAAAGAAGATCTGTTTATCTCGATTGCAATCAAGCAAACATTGCATGTGATTATTTATTGTAACTATACAAAAGTGTGGTTCGAGATAAGATTCGCGGTATACTTTGCTCAATCTTTTCTTTGCAAAATACCACATCTTTCGACATATAACTCAAACAAGCCCTCATCGGCCTTGGTTCATTCTGATTCACATTAGGGAGCCATGGATCTCATTTCTACTCCAATTTAGATGCATCAAGTGTTAGAAATATACAGGAAGGTAAAACTGTCCCAAGATCCCCAATGAATGTAACAAGAACTATTGCGATTCAGGCGGTTCAAGCTAAGCGTGAATTGAAATCGCCACCACCCGTAAAACGGGTGGTTCGGGGAGCGCCCTATAAGGGCGTGCTGCCGGCTGCCCCTCAAGGGGCTGCCGGAGTCTCCCTTAGAACTTGCTTTGCCAAAGGCTGTCTAGAC
>WRIE01000068.1 GCA_009782875.1 Eubacteriaceae bacterium
CTCATCACAGAAAAAGTCCAGCTATATGATGGCATCGAGAGGATAAATGACAACTCATACATTTTTCCAAAGGCTACGAAAGCCGCTTAATATCGAGTGGAAAATCTTTTCGTCATCGAGTATTAACAGAAAAAAAAGCGACACTGTTAGCTGCTTGCAGCCACACAGAGACCTCTTACATCCCAAATTTCAGCCACTGCGCCAATGCTATACTGGATTATGCAGGCACGACATTCTTTGAGGCTGAGGCTAATGAAGAAAAATGCGAGAATGTTTTCAGGAAACTGCTAGGGGACATGAGGCTGGATGTGGGGATGCTCAGTTATTCCGGCTGGCCAAGAATCCATGAAGCGCTAGGCAACCGCACAGAAACATTCTTGGCCCCTGATGGAATCACTTTGCAGCATTTGCAGCAGCCCACTATGAAAGACGATGAATATCCACTGTTCTTGGAAGACCTGGACAAGCTGATAAAGGAAGTATTGATACCAAGAAAGTACCCGCAGCTTTTTGATGGCAAGGATGCTGCCATAGCCAGCTTGAAGGCTGTTTCTGAAGAGGTGGCAAGCAGGCAGATTAACCACTACCCTTCAGTTCTCAAAAGAGTCAGCGAAGAGTTCGGGTTCTTGCCATTGCCCATAAACAACTCTGCCAGGTGGAGGCATCCGGCAGATTATATCTTTGACAGGTATAGAGGCTTCACAGGTACTTTGGGGGATGTCAGGAGAAGGCCAGAGTTGTTCAAAGCGGCTGTAGATTTTATATACGCAGAGCGTACACAGCGTTTTGAGGATGTGGCTTTCACTGACGACATAGTGATGTACATGCCGCATATCGCGCCTTACCTCAACCCGAAACAATACATGGAATTCTTCTTCCCTTATTTCAAAGAGATCATGGAAAACCTCGCCAAGGCCAGCAACAGGCTGTTTATGAGCCTTGAAAACAAATGGATGCCGTTTATGGACACTTTCTTGGATCTGCCAAAGAGCAGTGTTGTAGGAATGGTTGACGACGACGATATTTTTGAGCTGAGCAAAGCTATTGGCCACCACCAAAATGTCACAGGCGGGGTTGTTATGCAAAATATCAGGCTTATGAGCACACAAGCCAATATTGATTATGCCAAGAAGGTCATCGACGAGTGCGCACCTGGCGGAGGATTCTTGTTTAACGCCAACAAGGCATGGGTCTGCAAGGGGGACATCAACCAAACACTAGTTGACGTATATAATTTTGCCCATGAATATGGAAGAAAGTAGGAAGGTTTTTTGATGGATTACACTATTGACGACCTTATTAAAGAGCTTATGGAAGATAAAGATTGGGATTTCCCGGAAGAGCTGAAAGGGGTTATTGTCGCCAACCTCGCTACAACTATTTTCGAGAAGTAGGCGAAACAAAAAAACTGTGAAAAACAGCAAAAGGGCTAACGCACTTGGATGCCCTTTTGCTGTTTTAAAATAGGCTGGCATCTTTGGCAAGATACTTTTTTACCTGTGCTTTAAACTTTGCTGGAAGCTTTTTTTTCTCATTATTGCAATTGCAGCTGCTCCTGCCGAGCAAGAACTTAGCAATGCTGCCCAGAGGGCGAGGTTAGTGCTGTCGCCAGTTTTGGGGTTGTCTGTCTTTCCATATTTGCCTTTTTGCAAATACCCCCATCTGTCTATGCCCCTGGAGGATTTATGCCTGTTTACAAACCGGACAATGCCTACTTTTTTTCCAGTAGAATCTGCCAAGTTCCATGACACTTCAAGTTTTCCATTTCCAATATCTTTTGCTACCACAGCGAGGGTATAAACTTCGCTGTCATAGTCATATTCCATATCAGCGCCTTTAGTTTCATTAATTTTGTATGTGTATGTGCCAGCTTTTGACGGATACGGCAACCTGAATTGGAAGTTGCCGGAACCACGCACCAACTGGGTGCCCACAAGTATGCTGCGCCCTTGCTTATCCACTTCATACAAGTTGAAATTGAAGGCTTTTCTGTCTTTTTGTTGGTTTGGAGGGGCAATGAGCTTCTTTTCGCCGTTAATTTCAATAAATTTCTCTTTGTGGTTCAAGAAGGCTATCCGCTTGCCATAAGTGACATTGGCATCTGTTATCACGATGTTGTTGAGTGTTATGACGCCAGTGTTGTTTACGACACCATCAACCCTAGTTGGCAAGTAGCCAGTAAGGGAGCTGTTTTGGGTAATCGTGAGCGAATAGGTTCCTGGCTCAAGGTCGAAAAAAATTACATTGCCTTTTTCGGATTCGCTCCCCTTTTCTACGGTCAGAGGAAGCCTGGCTGTTTTCGAGAAAGCCTCATCCCCAGCTTTTTTGAGCGCCAATGTGTATACAAACGGGATTTGGGATGCTGCCGGATCGGTGAGTTGCGCCTCAATCGGGATATTGAGCGAGTAAACCGGCGGCGCATTATATGTATTTTTGAATTCCACTTTACTCAGATGCCCCGGATTGCTGGCATTGACTACAATGCTAATATCAATGATTGATGTGTCTAGCGTCATCCCGGCAGCAGGTGTTGCTGACACCTCAGAAACCTTGAACAAATATGGGCCGGGCGCCAAGTCGGGAATCTGGATGGTTCCCGTTCCAGATTTCGCCCCAGGGGCTATAGTGATTGAAACGGAGCCTGCTTTGGCTGTTCCAAGCATCGCTTGGAATTCAAATGTTGTCGGGACAGATATTGGGTCGCCCTCGATTGTTTTTGTGATGTCGACCGCCAACTTTCCTATAATCGGCAACGGCATGTTGTATGTGTTTGTGAAGCTTGCAGAGACTTCGTTCAAACCTTGCACAATATCAACATCCAAATTGCGGGGGGAAGTGTCAGCGGTCCATCCGGTTGATGGATCAATCGATGTTTCCCTCACTGATACTTTGTGCAAACCGATTGGCAAGTTGTCTATTTTAACTTTTACCTGTGCTGTTTTCGTGGTATTTGCAGGATCGAGTGTCAAAGTCACCGTTTTTTCCAAGAAATTGTTTAGATACACTTCGAATTCGAAGTCTACTGGAGCATCAATGTCATCCCCATCTATTTTCTTTTCAATATTTACATCTAAGTTCCCAGTAGCGGCTGGTTGGGTGTAATTGTTTGTGAACACTGCTTGCACTGGGGCTGGCGCTCCAGTTGTTATTTCAAAATTAATGCTGACAACTGACGTGTCAAGTGTCCAGCCTGGGCTTGGGGATGCAGATACCTCTACGACTTTCACATAATACTGCCCGGCATCGAGGCCTGTGATATCCAATGCAATGCTGCCTGTTGCTGTGGTAGCCGCAGCTGGGAGCGATACCTCCCCGATTTTGGTAACGGCTGTGGGGTCACCGCCAATGTCATTTACTTTAAATACTTCGGCGACAAATTGGAAGGTGGCTCCTATCGTTCGTGGATCTGATGCGCCAACATTTTTTGTCACCTCTACGACTAGCTCAACCTTTGGGTCCAGCCCTAAAAAATTATTATTAAACACATAAACTGTCGGGCCAAACCCGCCGGGCGCAGGCATGGTAAAATCTGCAGAAATGGTTCCGTCAGCAGCCGAGTTGCCTTTCTCTTTCACCGTTATGTTATGGGTGCCGGGATCTTTTCCTGTGTACGGTATTGTCACTTGAATTGCTTTTGAGCTTTCGCCAGTTAGAATTACAAGATCGTATTCTCCAACAACTACGCTGTCAAACTCGACAATATAAGTAAACTCTAGTGGAGGCCCTGTATTTATTACTGCATTAGTGTTTTTAGTTATTGCGATTTGGAGCTCGCCATCTTCTGCAAATACTGGTGATGCCAGCGCAAATAACGCAAGCGCCATAAGCAATACGGCTATCGCCTTTTTTTTATTGTCCATGTCAACCTTCCTTTGCAAGTATTATTTTCTCGAGCTGGGTAGTTATAGCTAGCCGTTTTTTCGGGCATGGAGAAATCGAAATTAAATACTTGTTTCAAAGCAGCTAATTAGCACCGGCTACTTTTTTATTATTTTATTCAATGGTTTTTCATACATAATTTGCTAGCTATATTTGGATAGTAAACAATTGTAACTTGCATGTCAATATCCATTTATAACAAACAATGTGATAAAATCTCATAATTATAATCTATTGTAAGGGATTGTATAAGTATTTACACGCAATTTAGAGATTGAGATACTAATGTATTACAATTTCACGTTACAATGTTATTTTATTTAAAACAATTCAGTCATTGTTGCATGGAAAACCTTTGCGGCAATCATGAATCCTCATTGCCAGCGCCAAATATCTACCTGGCCCATTACCGTCTAGTTCCATAATTTGGCACATTCGACAAAAAGCAATATCACACCCAAAATCTTTTGCTCTGATAGCCAAAAATGCTATTCTAAAATGAGGCGTTTCACAATTGTGATTATGTTTTTGGGCTGTGCTTATTGATCTAAAGGGATATTCGAATACGGCTTGGGAGTTTGCAAAACAAGGCCTTTTCATCAAAAGGGGCTCGATTTGAATATCATAGCTCATGATGGCGGCAATTGTGGCTGCCTTAAGCGCTTCGGGAACCTGGCTAGGCAATACAGCTTCTATTCATTTTCTAAAGCATGAGTTAATAAGTAAGCATCGCGGCTTTGTCTCTCTAGACTCCCGATATTGTTATTTAAAAATTGGGGATTCATGTATTATTATGTGCCATTATGCAACTCAAAGCAAGGGAGGCTCCTGATTGGATTCTGTAAGACTGGAACTTATTAGCCTGCAATACTCGAAAGACAGCCAAACACTTTTTCAACTATTAGAGATCACAACCGGCCGCACCATTTCAAAGAGAAGAAAATCAGAAGCTGTGGAAATCCTGTGTAGATTCTACGATGACCCCGATTCGCCCAAGAAGCTTTATGCAAGCCTGAACGAGTATGAAAAAGAGGTCATTGCCAGCATTGTAAACAACGGTTACGCGCCATTATATGAAGAGCTTGCAGAGATTGCCGCCAACCACGGCTTTAAGCCAAAACCCGATAGTTATGGATACAAGAATGCCTATTTTCCCAAAAACTCTAAGCTGTATGGTTTTTTTATTGGAGACAGCTATATCCCTCCGCTTTTCATCGACTATTTGGAGGCAACAGTGCCGAAGCGCCAAGCGGTCTTCAAAGCCTGCATAGTTGACAACCAAGACCAATACGTTCGGATCACCGGTAGAGAAAAACGCTATAAAGATTTTGACTATCTTGTAAGCTTTATTAGCAGCAACAAAGTTTCTGCCACGAAAACCAGCGCGTTCAACAAAGCTGCTGTGGTGAAATTTATTAATGAAGCCGGTTTTCCAGAAGCATGCAATAGCTATTCAGGCAAAGTTGAAGATATTCGAAGCGCAAACGAAACCACCATAAGTTTTGGAATGGCACAATTGCTTCGCTGCGCTGAAGTTATTGCCATTGAGAATGGGAAATATGTCCCGGGAAAAAATGCATTGGAGTTTCTCGGCTTGGATTTGCCCCAAAAGGCAAAAATGCTTTACCACGCCTACCAGTTCAAGTCCCTTGGAATTATTGACGAATGCTCACGGATTTCCGTGGCAGGACCTGATTTCTCCAGCAGGTATACCCTTGGCATTCCCCGTAGCGCAGTAGTCTCAATGCTTTGCGAGTGCCCGGTAAACGAATGGGTAGCTTTCGACCAACTGAAACTCGAGTTGTTCAAGCTAGACAAGGAGCTATTTGCGGACAAAGATGGATACCCGTCTTACAGGGTTTATAACTGGACATACGACGAGCCAGCTGCGATAAGCAAAATACTTATGGAATACTTGTGCACACTTGGCGCAGTTGACATACTAGCCCAAAGGAAGAGGTATTTCTATTCCAGGGACACTGTTGCTTATCTTACAGTTTTTTTCAAGGTCACCGACTTGGGCGCATACTTGTTTGGAATCGACACTGAGTACAAAGGAAGCAGGGGTGGCGAGCCAAGTGACACAAATGCTGCCAAAGGATTTATCATCCAGCCAAATTTTGAGGTTGTTGTCCCTAATGGGCCAGAGAGGATGCGCCATGAGTTCTTCTTTAGCAGGTTTGCCACAAGGGTTATCTCAGATGAGGAAGTCAGCATTTTCAAGATAGATTTTAAAGGGCTTGTAAAGGCGTTGAATTTGGGGATCAGCATTGGCGGAATTAGCGGATATTGCCAAGAGAATGCAAGCATGCCAATACCGGATCTGGTTAAAAGGGCTTTTTTAAATTGGGAGGTAGCCAGCAAAAAGATACGCATCCGGACTGTGACCATCTTGGAAGCAGAGGATGTTTATTTGCTTGAAGAGGTCATAAACTACAAAGGCATAAAAGAGATGATCGAGGAAATTATGCCAGCTTTTCCAATCAAAGGGGACGATGTTGGGCAAGTTAAGAAGCTGATCGAGAAAAACAACCGGTTTTGCTCCTTGGAATAACATAGCTGGCAACGGGTTTGTCGATGGCGGGGCTGGATATCAGAACCAACCTCGCATATGCGGGGAACATGCAGGATATTCCTTGAATGTTCAGATAGCATTGGGATCACCCCCGCATGTGCGCGCAACATACTTGAAGATCCTTAGTTTAAATCCCTCCATACTCAGAGATCACCAAATCAACTATCTTTTTATAGCTGACCCATTGCCTCACATTCATCTAGGCTTTTATACCAGTGGCAAAATTCGATCACAAATCTCTTTCAATTTGTAGTCACCTCGCCCTTAATTATACTTTGATTGATAGACTTAATGTAACAATCCTTCGAAAATTGGTTTGTGGTAGTTCGTATTTAGTGTAAGTACTTTGCAACAGTTTTATTAATACAACGCTATACAATAATAAAAATGTACGCCATCCTAGGGATTGGAGGATTTAAATGGATGCTATAAGAGAAGCTTTAGAGGGGCTGCCATATGCTGGCTCAAGTTGGGCAGGAATCTCTCTTTCGCAGCTTTTCAAGGCGGCAACAGGTCGTTCAGCCTCAAAAAGAAAGACAACCGAGATAGTCAACATACTATACAAGTTTTATACAACCCCTAATATAGGCGAGCGGCTGTATACTAGCCTAAACGAATATGAGAAGGATATCCTAACTAGCATCGTGAACAACAACTACTCCCCTCTGGGTGATGAGCTCGAGATGATAGCTGATGAGCACAACTTTAAGCCAATCGAAAACTCCTTCAACTTCAAAGAAATGTATTTTCCAAAAGGATCAAAACTTTACGCATTTTTCATTGGCGACAGATTTGTTGCGCCATTTATCAAGCAATACTTGCAAAATGCCATTCCGAAACACCGAAGGGCCTTTAAGGCATGCAAAATCGACAGCGAAGATGATTACACACAGATCATAGGGAGGGAGGACCGGTACAGGGACTTTGATTTGCTTGTAAGCTTTATCAAATCCAACAAGGTTGCAGCTACAAAAACTGGTGCTTTCAACAAAGCTGCCGCAATAAAATTCATCAACGAAGCCGGCTTTGAGGAGCCTTGCCACAGCTCCACAGGAAAAGCAGAGGATATCCAGAATTTTGGAGAGACAATTGTCAGTTATGGAATGTTGCAGTTGCTCCGCTGCGCCAACGTTGTCACAATCGAAGATGGGAAATTTGAATTAGCGAAAAACGCGCTTGATTTTTTAGCTATGGAATTGCCACAGAAGGCAAGTTTTCTCCTGGACGCTTACACATCAGCCCAAAACGATATAATTGATGAATGCAAACGCATTTCTGTGGCAGGCGCCTTGTTTCCGGGGAACTACACCCTTTATGAGCCGAGGCAAACAATTATTTCATTGCTTTCCGAGTGCCCTGTCAATGAATGGATAAGCTTTACCCAACTGGCAGTCGAGCTTTACAGAATAAGCCCCCATCTCTTTGATGCCGGGATGTTGGATGTGCCTTACGGTTCTTTCAACTGGAGATACTCTGAACCTGCAGTGGCAAGCAAGGTTTTAATGGAGTACTTGGCTACACTTGGGGTTGTTGACATCCTCGCCCACGAAACTACACAAAGCTATACAAATAACAATGTAGCATACAAGACGGCTTACTTCAGGCTAACAAGCCTTGGCGCATACCTATTTGGCGTTACAGATAAATATGAGGACAACAGCCCATTTGAGAAAAACGAGGCCACAGGGTTTATTGTCCAGCCGAATTATGAGGTTATCATCCCCGACGGAAAGGAAAGGATGCGCCACGAATTCTACTTTTCCCAATTTGCCACAAGAGTTGTGTCTGATAAGCAAGCGTGCATATTCAAGTTGGATTTCAAGGGGATTGCCAAAGCGCTAAGCCAAGGGCTGGGCATAAGGGACATTTACGAATACTGCTGCAGGTATGCAAGCGTGCCAGTGCCTGATATTATAAAGAGGGCATTTTCGGAATGGGAGGCAGCCAGCAAAAAGATACGGATACGGACAGTCACAATCTTGGAAGCTGACGACTTATACTTGCTGGAGGAATTGAGGAACTACAAAGGCATGGATGCAATGTCGGATGGGGAAATGTGGCCATCTGTTGTAATTGACAAAAATAACGCAGAGCAAGTGAGGAAACTGATTGAAAAGAACAACAGGTTTTGCTCTTTTGAATAGGCAGCAATTGCCCAGCGTTTTAAGCCACTGGAGCTTGCCAAGAAACAAAAGGCAGAAATGACAAGCCGCCCATATCTTTAAGGCAACTCTTCATGCCACAAAACTCTTGCTATAAGCACTGCCGCCTAGCTGGTTTTATTAGCTTAGCTGCTGGCAACCAATGATTTTTCGATGCCCATCCAGCTTTTGCGCATTTCCAATGCCATCAAAATCAAGAGTGCGCACTTCTGCTAAAATCCCTCGGGTGAATTCCATTTCAGGGCAACCCTGGCTGGAAGTATTGGTTTCACCGGAAACGCGCCCAATCGGCGCTATGAAGTAGCTGGCGCTATCACATGTGTAGCAGCCACACTTAGGGCACCTTTGCTTGTGAATAGCCCAGCTGGATGTGTTTTCACTTTTGCTGTTTTTGCCCATTTTTCTACCTTTATTTAACCTGGTTTGGCATCATCTTTTGTACAGCAACCTCGATGCTGTTTGTGTTTGGATATAGCCTGGTTTATTCTATGCAAAACGCTAGCCAGAATTGACAAATCGCGAAAATAGCTATTTGCGCGCTATAAATATGGAGTTTCACAATACTGATGGCAATTCACATCCCTGCTGAATAACATCTTGCTGGCAAAAGCATATGGCAAAAAAGCCTGCTAGAAAATCTCAATAAATAGGGAAAACATGGAAGTGCAAACAAGACACTAACACTATTGAAAAAAAATAATTTTTTTATCTTCATTTCACAAATTTATTGTACAAAAAAATTTTATTTACTAAATATTATGTGATTTGTACAAAAAATTTTACTTAGATACTCCTCTGTATCGACATCCATCACCATCGAAAAAAGTAAATTTACTACTTGCTTTATACATATGCACGTTTTACACTACATTATTATATGATGAAAATAGGGTTTACAATGTAACTATAGTATAGTATTATCACTATAGATATTTTTATAGTGGATTTATTGAAAATTGCTTGTAACGCCATTCTAGGCTTTTCACTTAGCATAGTTTAGTGAATTTTTTTCAAAAATCTCTCTAGTACTGGAGGTTTGAAAATGGCTATAACAAAAAACAAAACTTTTAGATTGTTTATAGTATTTTTATACGTTGTCCTATGTGTGGCATTTGCATTCCCAGCTAAACCGATCAAGGTGCAAGCCGCCCAAATGACCGCACCCGAGATCACTGCTATCAAAGCGGGGGAAGAATCCCTTACAGTAAGCTATTATGACCCAAACGAGAGCAATGATGACTCTTCATACATTGTTTCTTGGGCGGAGATTTCAAAAGAAAAAGTGACCTCTGTCGTTTCCAGCCCCACAGACGACGATTCTTCCTACACAATAACCGGCTTGAAACCGACAAGCTCGTACGCGGTAGTTGTCACTGCGGTTGAAGGCAATAACTCTGTTTCTTCAAAAGCGATGAGTGCCCAACCCCTCGATAAGGATTTATCTACTGCGGCTTCAATAAATCTAGCTCCAACAGGCGGTAATAATAATGTTAGCGAGCCAGTTGCAGCAAATGACAATATATCAATTTGCGCATGTCTAGGAACCCAATGTTTTCTTGAATGCGTTTGCAGCGGCTGCAATGCACTCGGCTGCAAAGGAGCCGGCAATAAGAAAGTCACAACAAACAGCAATTCTATCGGAAGCGGAGCAGAAACTGGCTCAAATGCCATTAGCAACTCTGCAGCCAGCAGCAATATTGGCACCTATGCTGTAAAAGTGTGCGGCTGCACAACCTGCCCAAATGACGCTTGTGTTTGTTCTGGATGCAGCCAGCCAGGCTGCAAAGGCGCTGCCTCGATTATTCCAGCCCAAAGCACAAATAATATCCCTGCGGCAAAAGAGTGCGGCTGCCTTAACTGCACAGGCCCGACGTGTGTCTGCATTGGATGCAGACAGCCAGGCTGCAAAGACGCTGCCTCCAATATCCCAGCCCAAAGCACAACCACCCCCCCTGTGGCAAAAGAGTGCGGCTGCCTTAACTGCACAGGCCCGACGTGTGTCTGCATTGGATGCAGACAGCCAGGCTGCAAAGGCGCTGCCTCCAATATCCCAGCCCAGAGCACAACCACCCCCCCTGTGGCAAAAGAGTGCGGCTGCCTTAATTGCACTGGTCCAACATGCGCATGCCTTGGTTGCAGCCAGCCAGGCTGCAAGGGGCCAAAACAACTCTCCCCCGTTGCCATGTGTGGATGTAAGGGATGCGAGGGTGGATGCGATTGTAGTGGATGCAGTGGGGAAAAAACCTGCAATGGCGGCAATTGCATTTGCAAGGTCAAAAAAACATGCCAAAGCTGCAGTCAAACCACTTGCATTTGCGACGAGAGAGGCCAGCCTTTTGCTGTTGACGGGCGGATCCTTTCATCAGACAAAACTGGGGACAACTCAAGTTGGATTGAGATTGCCCGCTATAAGAATTACTCTCTTATTGTGAGAACCAAACACTTGGCAATCAATTACGGGTCCGGTGCGGAGTATACGAGTTATTCATCGACCGGCTCTAATAATTACGACAGCTCTATTGCCCGCGCTAAAATCAACAACTGGTTCAATAGATCTGCTGTAAATGCCGACAATCTAAGCCAAAGCGCTAAGCTTAGGAATTATTCTGTGAAAAACAATGCAGCATCCAAACTGGGAAGCGGAACTGAATCCACAGCAGGAGCCAATGACAGCTTTAGCTTGCCAAAAGGCGAGTTGTGCCCGAATGGAACTGATATCGCTTTTGCTTTGAGTTATAGCGAAGTGGCTAACTTCTTATCCGATTATTACCAGTATGGCGGAGGCGTATCAGTGGAAAGCCCACAAGAGGCTAAAAGAAATTTCCAGAAAATTTCTATACCGTCTGACCCTAACCACCGAACAAATATGGTATGGTTGCGTTCACCAGGCAACGGTCCGGATAGGGCTTCAATCTTGACATCAACTGGGAGGGTATTCCAATCATATGTCAACGGTTATAATGATGAGTACGCTTATGTGTTCCCTGCCCTTTGGGTAGATTCTGCAATATTCGATTAAAATTGCCATACACTACGATAAAAAGCTTTGGCTAAGCTCCAATATAGCCAAAGCTTTTTTTATTGCTTTTATTGCCCAGATCCTGATATTGAAAAGGCAGAAAGAAACCACATCTTGGCTCGAAGCTTGCTATCGCCTAACAACCTATAGCAGGGGCATCTGGCAAATCCATAAAACAAGTGCCGCGCCACTTTCAAACCGTAGAAAGCAGGCGTAAAGGTTTGTGCTAGATATGATTTTTTTTGTTGCCATATCGATACAATCTGTGGTTGCCCGGCCCTCACACCTTTTGAATATTGATAATATAGCTGGTATACGATACAATACAAAATAAGAGAAAGCAGATTCAATATATTTAGGAGGTTAGTATTGACACCAGAACAAGCTAAAAAGAAAGAAGTATTATGGCAAGCATGCAGCCATATCGAGACAGATTATGTGCCAAAATCAGTCATAGCAAGCAACGGCATGCTTGACTTTGCGGGGGTCACTTATGCAGAGGCAGAAAACAATACGGAAGTGCTGGAGAAGGTATTTAGAAAGTTCCTCTCCTCCGCCCCCTTTGATGTAGGCATGTTTAGCCTCCAAGGCTCGCCCAAGGCATATGAAGCCCTTAACAACAGGACAGAGACCTTCCTGTCATATGACGGGGTAACCCTCCAACACTACCAAAAACCTACCATGAAAGACGACGAGTACCCGCTGCTCATCGAGGACATGGAAAGCTTTATGAGAAATGTCCTATTCCCAAGAAAGTACCCGGAGCTGTTTGAAGATAGGCAAAAAGCTATGGAAACATTAAGGACTGTAGTGGACGAACAGGCAGCCCGCAACTTGGGCCCATACGAAGAAGTGCGCACTCGGGTTTGCGCAGAGCATGACTTTCTGCCTTACCCTGGAGGGCTTCCACGCTTCTCCCACCCTGCTGACTTTATTTTTGACCGCTTTAGGGGATTTAGGGGGACGCTATCTGACCTAAGAAGGCGGCCGGAGCAGTTCAAGGCAGCTTGTGATATGATATGGGAAATACGCTCAAGCCATTTTGAAGATTTGCCGATGACTGAGCTGTTTGCTTCATACATGCCGCATATCCCATGCTATTTGAGCCCAAAACAGTATTATGAGTTTTTCTTCCCATACTTTAAAGTGCAAGCCACAAACATCGGCAACTCAGGCAATAAAACGTATTTGAGCCTTGAAGGCAGATGGCTTCCTTTTGTTGAGTCATTCTTGGATTTGCCGAAGGATGCCACAGTTATCTTTGTGGATGACGATGATGTATTGGAAGTCAACAAGGTTATTGGACACCACCAAGTTTTAACGGGAGGAGTTAAACTCCAAAACATCAGGCTGGGCACTAAACAAACTAACATTGACTATGCCAAAAAAATAATTGACGAGATGGCTCCAGGGGGCGGCTACATATTCAATTTGGACAAAGCATGTGTGTGCAAGGGAGATATCAACCAAAACCTTTTTGATGTTTATTTATTTGCCAACGAGTATGCGAGGAAATAGGAGGTTTTAGGCTATGGAATACACAATTGACGATTTGATTGAGGATCTTTTGCAAGAGAAAGATTGGGATATCGACGAAGGCCAGAAAAACGTCCTTGTGCCAGGCTTGCCTTGGACACTGTTTGGGATGTAGATATATAATAATGGGGGGGCTGCCGTGAAACCGGCAGCTTTTTTTTAAATTTCGCCAGCCAACAAGCTAAACTTACGTGAGCTCGAAGAAATTTACAACTAAACAATGGCTGGGAAGTTTGTGTTTTTGTCGCAAGTTTTCATAGAAGGCTTCTTCTCGATATACGAATAAGCAGCTAAACCTGACAACAAGTTAACCATGAAATTTATAGGCGGCCGTGCCGAGTGTGCTCGATTTGGCATGTATTTTTTAGGAAATCATTCACACTTTCAAATGCAACCACATTTGCCGCAAGCAGGGATAGATTTTATTGTTTTATTACCAAATTATTGTATTTTTCGACATGTTTTATTTCTTCGAGCTCACGTTAAACTTGGCAAGCAAACGATTCCAGATGGCTTGATTGAAGGAATATATGAAGACAAATAATAAATAGCGCAGCGGGTATAGTATTATTGACATATAGTTTGGTGTGCAAATGCGGCATTCAAACTGTGATGGAGATTTTTAAAAAACGATTTAAATTGGAGGTTACCTAAATGTTTTTTTCACCGTTTGACAACTTTATGTTTACCATTATTCCTTTTATCGTTGTAGTGGGATTTTTATTCGTATTCGGCAGCATCATCGCCTCGGCAATAAAAGCTGGCATTGAACGGAACAATAATAACCAGTCTCCAATCTTTGTGGTTGATGCCCTAGTTGTTTCGAAGCGCATGTCAGCTATCAGAGGCAATATCCATCACAACTCTGGGTTCTCGTCTTACCATTCACCATCAGTGTTTACGTATTTAGCCACTTTCGAAGTAGAAAGCGGCGACAGAATGGAGCTAGAGATACCTGAAAAAGAATATGGCTTGATTGCAGAGCATGACTTTGGAAGACTGACCTTTCAAGGAACAAAGTATATTAAATTTGAGCGTGAGTGAATCAAGGATTTGGGACATTTACACAACCTTATGTTTGCAAATGATTTCGCTTCCTGCCACCAAACAAGTGAAACGGATCTGCTGCCGCTCGTAGCTAATAGAGTTAGTTTTGCTACTCATCAGGCAAATAGACAACCAGTGTGTATAGGCGCTAACAAATATCATCCCCTGTCGCTGAATTAAACATCAGCGGCAGAATGTTTTCATCTAGAGTTCTCTGTTGAGAATGATATGCCCCCTAAGTAGTGACTAGCAACGCCTTTCCTGTTTGACTGAAAGCTTTGGGCAAGTTTTCATCAGCCGGGGAACAATGTTATTGGCCACAATCACCTTTAACAGAAGGTGTTGAACTCCTGAACATCAGCTTGGGCACTTTGGCAAACTAATACTTTCAATGCCATAAAAAAAATGACGATAGAACCCAAAGAGATGATTAAATTTGAACAAAGCATGCGCAAAAATAGAAGGTATTAAACTGCAGAATCCACAATTGACGATCTGAATATTTGGAGGACACAGATTGGAAGATGATGAAGACTGAACGTCCTTGTGGCTGGCTAACATTGGATAGTAGGGTTGCAGATGGACAGAAACACTGTTGATTTGGACTACTGCTAATCGGCAGCTTTTTTGTGGATTCGCCGGGCATTAAAAAGCTCGACAGGTTGTTTGATTCCATAGTCTTGGTGCAGGTTGCCCATAACATTAAAAAATGCACACTAGGTAAAGTATAATGTATACATGGATGGCAAAAGTGATGGAATTATTCAAGACATTTAAATTGGAGGATACCGCTATGGATTTTTCTTCTTTTTTTAACAAAGTTATTCCTTTTATCGGTAGTTTTGCACCTTTGTTTGTCCCGATCTTTTCCCTAATAAGAGGCACCATTAGATGGAATGATAATGACCTATCACCTGTCTTAGTAGTTGATGCGAAGGTTATCTCAAAGCGCATGTTAAATACAAGGATCCAACCCTACCATACCCGCATACCACTTTTTCGATATTCTGTGTCTACATATACGTGTTTAGCTACTTTTGAAGTTGAAAGTGGAAATAGAATGGAATTAGAGATCCCTGAAAAAAGATATAGCTTAATTACAGAACGTGATTTCGGCAGATTGACTTTTCAAGGAACCAGGTATATAAAATTTAAGCGTGAACGGATCAAGGATTAAGCCATTTGCCTACCTTGTGTTTGTCCAAGCTGTCGGCAGGCTTGTTGTGCAAAACACTTTAATGGTCGTGATTTAAGTGTCGGATACTAAAGATAACTATATTTATAATCTCTAAAGAAATTCAGACACGAAAAAGGGCATTTCTTAGTTTGATGGGCAAACTAAAATATGAGAAAGAACTACACATCGAACTATAAAGCGGAAGCA
>WRIE01000069.1 GCA_009782875.1 Eubacteriaceae bacterium
GAAGTTGTCAAGCGCAACGAGGCCCATATGTTCATTGTCCTTCCCAAAAGATGGATTGTTGAAAGATCATTCGGATGGGCTGACAATTGCCGGAGGCTGTGGAAGGTTTGCGAAAGGCACTTGAGCACATTTTGCCAAATGTTTGTATTGTCATTTATTTCTGTTCTTTTGAGGAGATACTAAACATCCTCTGAGCGAAGCTCGAGCCAACCGCACTGGCACTGCGGCAACACAGCCTCTGTATGCCGATTCAACTCTGGAACGGCGGTATTAATCTCAAACGTTCAGCAATTAGCCAAAATGGATATTTGTTTTAGTGCCAATATAAAAACATCAGGTTATTGTATAGAGATAGCTTGATATTTTTTATAATTATTGTTATATTGCTTGACTAGTAGAAATAGTAGATTTACATGGTCTCGTTTTCCGGAGGGGGCGCCTCGTACGCGTTCTACCGCAATGCCGCCGGCAACATCTACGACGTGTCCGCCGTGAAAATGACGGTCCAGGACTCTGGGGCAAGCAAGGCGAATGTCATAGGCGACTCAGCGTTCGGCTCCGACGGCAATGTCCAGGGATACATTGAGGCGGGGCTTGGCTACATAGTGCCGCTGAAGCAGCTACACCAAGGAAGTGGATCTCCAAAATGTGGTGTATGAAGGCGTTTTATCGTACAACGGGATGGCAGTGTCGCATTTCGGGCATGAAAAGGAAGGCTACAAGGTGTCTGTGTTCAGGGACGAGAGGCTGAGGAGCCAGGGAATGGCGGATTTCGTCGGCAGGTTTGAGAGGGCGGACGATGCGGCTTCCGCAAAGAAAGGATTCGACCTTGGAAACGACTTGGCTGGCGTATCGGAAAAGACCGCTCAGAAAATGGCGTCCTTTGGCTATATAATCCTCAAAACCTCTGTCATGGAAATGGGCGCCCAAGATGTATATGGGGCATACAAGCTCCGCTGCGCCATTGAGCAGCTCATCGACACCATGCAAAACTCATTCGGGGATGATACGAGCGGTATGCACGACGAAGCAAGTTTTAAGGCCTGGAGCGTGGCGCGTCGCAGAGGCAACAAAAAAAACAAGAAGGCTGCTCGAAAAACTTGGCATCCCACTTGAAGTTAATGCTGGGCTTACCTAGACAGTGAACTATTGAGATTAACGGCAAATCTGCCATCCATACCATCGCAGCCACATACCTCTGGTTGTAAGCGCGCATGGCAGTGGAGCTCTATTTTCACACTTCAAGGTTCGAGGTAGAGACAAAAGCAGCAAAGGACTTGGCAGGCATGATTGCTTCTGGAGCAAGCCGCAGCCAAGTGTAGTTCGTAAGTTTTCACATAATTAGGTTGCTTCCATGCTGGCAAGTGGAGCCTTGCGCTGTTCCCCTCTAGTTATTTGGGCTCTTTCGGGTTAGCGCGAAAACTTCCCAAAATAAAATGACAGGCTAGGCGCTGCTGGATGGTGCTTGGATTTGTGTATATTAACATAAAGTGCAGCTCTCCGGTATAGATGCTGGAGCAGTTATGCTCGGGCTCTGGTACACAATTCCAATATGCGACAAACGGCATAGGTTTCGAATAGCGCAAAGTTTAATAAATATCGTGTAGAAATTATGCGAATTTAAAAGAGCAGGTGGTTTTAAGTTGCAAAGACTGCTTGTCTCGTGTATAATTTGGCTTATCTAAGCATTTGTTCGGTCAGCATAATTGAAAAACTGTTGAAATGCCAGAAACTGGCTCTGTTAAATTTTGATTAGCGAGGAGATTTTTGATAAGATAATTTCATTATTGCATGCTGCCCAATGAAGCTTTGTACAAACAGCGTGCAAGACAAGAGACAAGGAGCCGCTGGTCGCTGATGGATGATAGTGGAAAAGACGCAACAGGCAATAATTAAGCCATCCAATACTTATTGCGTTTCACAACAGCAAGTTGTCTTTGCTGCATCATGATATTTTGCCAGCATTCAGCAACGACAGTTCTTGAATAGCATTTATATTTAGCGGTTAATGCCGCTTTCATCATTATCAGGAAAATAGTATGTGATGATTTTGTCCAGTGTACCAGAGGGATGCAGTAACCCTGTTTAATATATCGGTTCATTGAATCGTGAGGGAACGAATAAATTCTGTAATTTAATTCTGTAATTTAATATTGTTGCGGAGGATAATATGTTGCAGATCGGGCTGTTAGGTATTGGCACAGTAGGCTCAGGGGTCTACGAGATCATTAATGGAACGCGTGGGGTTCCACTGAAAGAGAACTCTTTATTGCACATAAAGAAAGTTTTAATCCAGGAAATTGACAGGCAACGCGGGTTGAGTGTCCCAGAGGAAATGCTGACATACGACTTTGATGATATTTGCCTCGATCCGGACATATCGCTCGTTGTTTGTGTAACCGGCAGCCGGGATGCTGAATACAACTTTATTAAGAGGTCTATCATTGCAGGCAAGCACGTGGTTACAGCCAACAAAGAGATTATGGCCCAGCACTTGGATGAGCTTTTGGCCCTCGCCAGGGAAAACAATGTCAAGCTCATGTTTGAGGCTTCTGTGGGCGGGGGCATTCCGATAATCCACTCAATTGTCAATCTGATCAAGATCAACCAAATCACTGAGATCCAAGGCATCCTCAACGGGACTACAAACTATATACTCACAAAAATGGCGGATGAGAACAGGGACTTTGGTGATGTTTTAGAAGACGCGCAAGAGCTTGGCTATGCAGAGGCTGATCCGAGCGCTGATGTTGATGGTTTTGACGTTATGCGCAAAATTTCGATTTTGGCTTCCCTTTGTTTCGGTTGCATAGTGGGGCAAGATGACGTGCATCAAAGAGGCGTAGGAAATATCACCCTTGATGACATTTCAATGGCAAGCTACTTTGGGTACAACATCAAATACATCGCCAAAGCGGTTTTGACAAATGGCCAATACACTTGCTCGGTCACACCAGTGCTTCTTGGCAAAGAATCAGTAATAGCCAATGTCAACGCTGAGTACAACATTATAATAGTCAAAGGCGATATAATCGGTGATTTGTGCTTTATTGGCAGGGGTGCGGGAAAAGACGCCACCGCCAATTCGATTGTTTCGGATATCTTGAAAATCGCCGGGGGCGATACCAGCTATGAGAACTTGAAATTCACAAGCGGCGCGACAAGCAAAGGGCTGGCTGGCATCAACAACCAGTACTATATCAGAATCAAAATAGACAATTACGACCAGCTTGACAAGTCCATGGACTATGTGTCAGCGGTGGTTCAAAAAAATAAAATCATCTACGAGTCAGGAAATGTATATTTGATTACAGAATTGCTTCGGTCTATCGATATGAACAATTTGTCTGCAAACCTGAAAAAAACATGCACAGATGTCTTTTATGCCCGCATAGACAAAGACCTGCTGTAATTCTGGTGGATTTGTAATTATTAACACATGGAGGCTAATCATGATCAACAATGAAAGCATCATCAAAGCGATTACCATCGACGACGAAATTGTAAAAATCACTGTCATGGAAGTCCCGGACAGGCCGGGCATCGCCTTCCAGCTCTTTAGCGCAATCTCTAAAGAAAATGTCCGGGTTGAGAGCATAGTGCAAAATGTGCACCGCAACAACCTGTGTGATATAACCTTTACTGTGTCAATTGAAGACGAAGAAAAAGCATTGAAAATCACGCAAGATTTTGCAGGCGAAATTGGCGCCAGCGAAGTCTACTCTGACAATAACGTCGCAAGGCTGTCTGTCATAGGGGCTGCGATTGTCGCAAACTCCCAGGTAGCCTCGAAGTTCTTTAAAGCGTTATATGAAAAAAGCGTGAATATCCAAATGATATCCACGTCTGAAGACAAGATCTCTTGCGTTATTGACAAATCAATGTCCAAAGAAGCGCTAAAGCAGATTTACCTCGAATTCGAGATGCGCTAAAACTTTTTAAATTTGCATTTTTTCTTAAGCAATGCTTTAATGGCGGGAAGGTCTTCATTATAGACTACAATAAAAGACATCTGCTTTCCGCCATTAAACACCACCTTTGCAAAACCACTTCCCATATCATAGGTGTCGTATACATATATCTGGCTGTAATCCAATGCAGAGGAGCTGCTTTGGACGCCATTTTCACAACAACCTTTCTTTATCACCGCATGAACTGCAATATCAACAGCCATGACCGCTGCTGCAAGCATCATAACAACCGCAGAGAGCTCCTCAAAGGGATTGTATGCCCCAGACCACAAAGGATAGAGAAAAAAACCCACCCCCACTATCAAACAGCTCGACATGACATGGTTCATAGATTTGGATCCGCTGACTGCTTCCAAAATCAATGCGCCCAGTTTTTTTCGCGCATTGTATTGGGCATAGAACATTGCAATCACCACGATAAAGACGAAGGATGCGATAATAAAACTAAAATCCATAAATCACTCCAAGTATCCGTTTTTCCATGCTTTACACATTGCCATTCGGTTTCCTGCCATGGTTGTAGACCATCCTGCCATCAAGGGAAAAGACTTTTGCCGAAAACATCCCCTTTTCCACAGAAGCCGCTATTTTTTCAAATTGGAACATCCTTGAATCAAGCAAATCGATAATATAGAGCGCTTCTGCTTCTGCAAACATCGGTGTTTTTGGGCTGCCATATTCATTGATTCCATGGTGGGCCAGCACAATGTGTTTGAGAAGGGCAATGGCCTCATCCTCTGCAAAGCCCAATTGCTGTGCTGCCACTTCAATTTCGACTACACATGTGGTGATATGGCCAATCAAGTTGCCTTCCAAGGTATAGTCTGTCACAACA
Organism: Eubacteriaceae bacterium; assembly: GCA_009782875.1. Classification (GTDB taxonomy): domain Bacteria; phylum Bacillota; class Clostridia; order Eubacteriales; family Anaerofustaceae; genus WRIE01. Next base: position 4,807 of record WRIE01000069.1, read on the forward strand.
CCATACAACTCGCTGTGCATTTCCTTGATCTTGCCAATGTCGTGCAAGGCAGCCCCTGCCACCATCAAGTCTTTGTCAAGAAAAGGATATAAAACGCATATAGCCTCGACGCACTCGAGCATTGTCAATGTATGGTGCAGCAACCCGCCTTTAGTATTGTGGTGGACATTTTTAGCGGCAGGAAAATACATCAGCTCGGTTTTGCGGTCATTATAAATCTTCTGGCACACTTCCCTGAGGGTTTCATCAGAAATAGCCGAGACCTTCGATATAATCTGGTTATACATAGTTTCCGGATTTATTGGCGCACAGTCAACTAAATCATCTATCTCCGGTCCTTCCGGGTTTGCTGCTTCAAGGGTTTCTATACGCATTTGCAGCGCCCCTTGGTATAGCTCGATTGTGCCTTTGGCGCGAAGAAACCTGCTTGACCGTAGTTTTTCCGCATCAATGCCATTAATATCCCATAGTTTCGCAGAAATCTCCTTTGCTTTATCAGCAAAAATAATATCGAGATACCCCTTGTTATATTTAGAAACCTTTTGCTCGAATTTTCGAACAATAAAAACAGCATCAACTGACATTCCAGCTTTGAATCCAGATATCGACAAAATTCTATACTCCACTTAGCAATAATTGTTGCATCAAGATGCGTGCCCAAGGCCAATGCAACTCAAAGACAATTCTACATCATCAAGTTGATTTATGCTATAATTATTTAGCAGAATCCACCTATAGGCCACGCGCCTTGGTTTTGAATATTTAATTAACAAGGAGTATGGCACAAATGGCGTACCAATCCAGCCCCACAAACATAAACCGGTTCGCATTTTCACGAGAAAATGACGATTTGAGCGTTACAGTAGTGCAAAACGTTTTCATCAACCACTACATGCCCGCCGCTAGGGGCGACTATGTCAAGGTTTATTTATTCGGACTCAAATTCTGTGCCAGCCAATATCCGCCATTTCCCTCAAACACTCAAATTGCCGCATGCCTGAAAATGACAGAATCAGATGTTATTAACGCATGGAAATACTGGGAAAATGAAGGAGTCCTTGAAGTCTCATCCCTTGAAACTGGGCAGCTTGTCGAATATAGAAACTTGGTCGGGGAATTGTTCACAGGGGCAGCTAAAAGGAAGAGGATGATTCAAGAACAGAACAACGCAAAAACTAAGTTGATGTTCGAAGACTTAGAGACAAAAATTGGCAGTGTCATAAACGTCGAGCAAAAAAACGAGATCCTTACTTGGATCACAGAATACGGCTTTTCCACACAAACTGTGGATTTGCTTGTAGACGAGTGTTTAAAACGGGGCAGGCCAGAAATGCCATATTGGCGAGCTGTAGCTGCTGACTATTTCAAACACGATGTGAGGACATACGACCAAGCTGTGGACTATGTGGAATCGTTCAAAAAAGAGAATGAGACCAGGCGGGAAATTATGGCCCAGCTGGGCTTTTTCAGGGGTCCAACTGAAGCAGAGGTAGCAATGATCAAGAAATGGCTTGAGGAGTACGAATTTGACATAGACACGATCAAGTTGGCATGTGATGAGACTGTGGCGACAAACAAGCCAAGTTTTAGATATGTTGACGCGATCCTCACATCTTGGCTGAATGGGCAAACCCCCTCCCAGCCTAAAAAGCGGAATAAACGCAATATGTCCGAAGGCAGGGAGTATAGCGAAGAAGAACTGACCAAGATTTTCTTTGGAGACAACTGATTATGGGCGCAAACGATACAATGAGCATGTTTATCGAAAACCGCAGCCAGAGAAGAAAAGAGTTTTTAGCAAACAGAAACAAAATCTACATGGCACTTCCCCAGCTGCCTAGTTTGGTGGCTGAAAAGTATGGCATCTACATATCTTCGCTTGATGAAAAATTTGAGGAAGTTGCCCAAAATGCCCGCATAGCTGAAATAGACAGCCGGATTGCTGCAATCCTAAAAGCTGCCGGGCTTGATGCAGACGCAATCCAGTACAAGCCTGCTTGTGCAATCTGTCAAGACACCGGATTTGTTGACGGAATTGCCTGCGCATGCCTTAACAGGGTTGGAGCTGAGCAGGCGCAAAAAGCCGCCAAGGTTTACGGCACCCAAAACTTTGAATCATTCAAACTAGCAATTTTTTCAGACATAAAGGAAGAGACTGAAAGGCAAAGCCAAAGAAAAGAAATGGCTTTGTTGCAAAAAAAAGCCAGAAAGTACGCAATGGAAATGCCGCTGTCCCAAGGCCAAAACTTGCTTTTTATTGGCAAAGCAGGAACAGGCAAAACTTTTTTGTCAAACTGCATAGCTTGCGAAATCACAAAAATGGGATTTTTTGTTTCGATTAGCTCTGCCAATGACCTCACAAAAGTCCTGATTGACAAAGCATTCGGAAGAGACGAAGCTGGACTTTCAGATGTCTACTACAATTGCGATTTGCTTGTTATAGATGATCTCGGCTTTGAGCGGGACTCTGCTTTAGCCGAAGGGGAACTGCTTGACTTGATCAACTCCAGGTTGGCAAAAAAGAAAAATATGATCGCAATCACGAGCATGGATCTGGTAACACTGAAAAATAGCTACTCTGACAGCATATTCTCCCGGCTTGCAGGGGAATTCGACGCATGGCGTTTTATTGGAGAGGATGTGCGGGCAGAGGCGGCCAAAAAGAAAAAGAGGAGTTAATTATGGCAAAAAGACTACTTTTCATAATCAACCCTTATGCTGGAAAAGGCGACATTAAAAACAAGATTATCGATATTATCGAGCTTTTTATCAGGTTTGGAATACAGGTGTCCGTGCATATCAGCCAACGGCCAAATGAGATTGCCGATGTTATCGCCCAACGGGAGGATTGCTTCGACATTATAGCCGCTTGCGGGGGGGATGGCACTCTCAGCGAGACTATCAATGGCGTCATGCGGCTAAAAAACAAGCCTGTGATCGGTTTTTTGCCGACAGGCACGACAAACGACATGGCCGATTCATTAAGTTTGCCTAAAACATTGATGGAAGCCGCTTATGTTATCACAGAAAACCATACGATGAAGGTCGATATTGGAGTTTTCAACAACAGGCACTTCATGTATGCCGCAGCGTTCGGGGCTTTTACACAAGTGCCTTACATAACTAACCAAGCTGCCAAAAATGTCCTTGGCAGGGCAGCATACTTCTTTGAAGGCATCAGGAGCTTGCCCAAGATCAGGCCGATGCATGTGGTCTATAAAGTCGGCAATGAGCTTTTTGATGAGGAAGTTGTACTGGGGATGGCGACCAACTCGTCTTCTGTCGGGGGAATGAGTTTCATCACCGCAAAAGACTTTTCGCTGGCTGACGGGTTATTGGAGGTTACGCTAGTCAAACCGCCAAAAAAATGGAGCGAAGGACAGCAGATAATCAACTCTATACTTACTCTGGATCTTGAAGAGGCTCCGGATGTGGTCAAATCCTTCAAAACAGAGCAGATAAGCTTCAATTTTGATATTAGCGTCCCTTGGACCACTGACGGGGAATATGCAGGATCCCACACAAAAGTTGACATAGGCATCAAGAAAGAATCATTGAGCTTTTTCGTCAGAGAAGAGGCCTTCAGCGGTGTGGACACATATGAGGACATAAGGCCATGGGTGTAGAACTGGCTCTTCCCAAAGAGGCTGTTTAATTTTATGTCTATTAATGTCGATAAATGGTATGATAACAATAAAAAGGCTATTAACCTTTATTTGAGAAAAAAATATCCAAGCGACATAACTAGAGACCAATTCGAGATTATCAAGCCATTTAAGAGTCATCAGCACACGATGGGCGTAGCGCTTTTTAGGAAGCTTTTGAAGAGCTAGCTATGCCAAAGCGGACCATAAACGGGAGAAGCCCTGGTCCGTCGATGCTGGCCATCGACTCAAAAGCATTTAAAACGCATTCACAGCAAGCGGGAAAGGCTATGATGCGGGAAAAAAAATATCAGGGGCGGAAGTGCGCTCGGGGACTGGCATTTTAGGGCTGCCCCATGGCATACATACCACGTAGCCGGTTTTGCAGACAGGGATGGGGCAATAGGGCTGGCTGCAATTAATGCCGGCAAATACGAGAGCGTTGAGACTGTTTCAGCCGGCAGCGCTTATAGTGGAGAGAGCTATGCAAACGCAATAAAAGGGCTGGTTGGCGCTAAAGTCGAAGTTGCCATACGCAACGAGCCCTATATGTTCATAGCCCTTCCCAAAAGATGGATTGTTGAAAGACCATTCGGATGGGCCGACAATTGCCGGAGGTGCGGAAGGTTTGCGAAAGGCGCTTGGGCACATTTTGCCAAATGCTTATATTGTCATTCATTTTAGTTCTTTTGACGAGATACTAAACATCCTCTAATGTATGTCAGCGTTATAGCGCTTAAATGTGATATTTTTAGCTAACCTAGCACCTCCTCGAAGGCGGGTGCTGGAAGCCGCCTAAAGCGCCATAGAGCTCATCGATGCCGAAATTGTCTTGTCTCATATTTTCTGAAATACCTTGTTTTTTATATCTTCAGCCATCACCTCTTATTTGGCATGACCGCTACTGGCGGCAATATACCCACAAGCCCACAAGCGCTGCTCAAAAACTGCTGGCTCCATCTGCAGCTTCCAGCCACTAGCCTTTCAACACATGCAATGCAAGTATCTCCATTTCGTTTTGTTTGTTTGTCCCCCTTATCATTCCCTTGCAGCCAAGCGGTTTTACCTGCTATTGCTTGTCATATTTTTTGTGATCCAAACTTAGCGGCTGTATGTGTAGGACTTCATTTCTTACAACGCCCACGAAAACTATCTACTCATTTATTGCTTCAATGCCAACTTGTTTCGCCTTTTCCATATTCTCGCGCATTTTTTTTAGCATTTTCTCTGAATGCCCTTCCCAGTCTGCGACTTCGCCAATGATACGCAACGGTTCTCGTGTGCGGTACGAGCGGGTCGGATTGCCTGGAAATTTCTGGTCGGTCACATTGGGATCATCGTCAATGCTGCCTGTGGGCTCTACGATATAGACCCTGGCCCGCCCTTCGCCAGAGGCAAGTTCCGAAGCTAATACTGCCACATCCAGGATTGCGGAAATATACACAAAATTCGCCTTTTTTCCTGCGCCATAGTTGGAGGCGAATCCCGGCTTTATTAAAGCACCAATTTTAAGGTCTGACTTTGTGCCATGATAGAGAGGCCCCGTTTCTTTAACATCTGTTCTCAAGCCGACAGGCACGAAGCTTCCCTGTTGTTCTTCAAAATCAACTTCTCCGTCAGTACGTAATTTTTCCCATGCAAGAGCGAAATCATCCTGTTGCTTATCCATACTATCATTCCCCTTAGATAATTTTGACAGACAATCGAACACGATTTTCAACTGTGAAGCGGTTTATATACTTGGCGTAGCCAATGTGCCATGCCGGCAATGTGCTGATATAGCCACGGAAGCAAACTGGGCAAAGCCCCTGTGGACTTTCTTCTCCAAAAACTCAAAACCTATGGCCACTCGCTGGGCTTTTGCAACTAGCAGGCTTATACGCCGCCCATGGCTTGTATATAGCTTCCTCATTGTGCAGCGCTCTTCTCTTGCCCTGGCATACACTGCTACGCCGACAGCCCTATAATACATAAAGTGGACACCCACAAGCCGAGACCGTTTACTAAAAGCAACTCCAGATTATCCATTGATTTTCAATCTCTTTGCCTGCCAATATTTTCGTCACAACCTTGAAGCGCCAACCACTTTTTTTGTCGGTGCCTGTAAAACAATTTACTCCAAATAGCAACCATTGGCGTTATCCAACCAGCGTAAATTTCAACCTCTTCTCGACGGCTAGTCATTTCATTGTTATCTGTTTATTGTGGCACTATCCTGTGATTCCAAACAGGAACATGCTTGTTGCTTTCATTAGTATAAATTCCATGGGCTTCTTTATCAAACTGCTTCAAGCATTCGTGTGGACTCCCAGATCAAGAAATCCAAATAGCATCAATACTAATTTTGGTGTGCCGCCCTTTATACATACGAGCGATATCTCCAACAGGCTTATTAGTAGCTTACTCAACAGCAATATATTGTAAGGTGCTTATCTGATGCAATTTTGCCAATATTTCGTCAACTGAAGCAGGGTATACAGATGAAAGACTGATGGCCTTAGTTTTATTATAAATAGCGCTTAACTCTATTGTAATAATTTTCGTAGTCCTTGCCATATTGTGATTTCAACAATGTTTCCTCCTTAAGGATTTGCATGTGAAAAGAAGCCTCTGCGACAAGACACGAAGCCAGCAGCCCAGTTTTTTTTGGGGAAAATTGGAAATTATCCAAAGAACAGCAAGAGAAAACTCATATACATTGGATTTCTAGTAATCGCATATATTCCTGTTGTGGTAAGCTTTCCTGCGTTTTCATAATCCACTCCAATACGGACAGACTGCCAAAAGCTCATCGTACAAATGACATAGCCGCCAATTCCAAGGCAGCAAAATACAACACCTATGATTTTGATGGAATCATTGTCCCCAAAAAACCTGTTCATGATATGCGGCATGGGTAACGTTATTGCGTTTGAAAAAATAATGTATAGCAATATAAGATACCCTAATCCAAAATACACCTCTCGTTTGTCCTTTTTGCCGAGCACAAAAATATTAGTGCCGCCAATCCTTCTAAGCAGTACTGTCCCAATAATCAAAACCAAGAATGTTACAATGTAAATTACTCCCAAAATATTATACATATCACTGTTTCCTCATATTCTTTCTGTTTGCTATGATAAACAGTTTTATTTTGCGCCTTCGATAATATAGGATACAAGACTGTCAAAAATCAAATCAACGGTTTTTTCCAAATCGTCCTCTATCATCAAGTCGTTGCCCATTAGCATATACAAGGTCTGAACATAGTTATGGACAACCCCTGGCTTTATTTTTTCTGTGTCTACCCCTGCCAATATCAGCATTTTTTCAAACATGCCCGCTTCCATCTGCTAAAATGTCTGCAATTCATTATCCGATATGACAGTGAGGAAAAGCTCGCTTATCTCTTTCTCATTTTGGATAAAATAAGCCATCTCCGGCACATGAAAAATACATGCAAAAAAGTTTTGCGCGTCTGCATGTATATAGGATAAACTTTGGAGCATTTGCACTGCTTGCGTGAAAATTTGAAGATGAATGTCCTCTATTAATTTGAAAAGGAATTGCTATTTGAATTCAAAGTGCTGGGAATAAGAGCCTTTCGACAAATCCGCTGCTTTGGCGATTTCCTCAATGGTGATTTTTTTTATCCCTTGCGAAAGTACGATAGCTTTGCCTTATCTATCAACCTTTGGCATTGTAGACACTTTTCTCGTTCGGTTAGTGCTCGTGGCAAATCTTTTCCTCCATATCAACCGTATTGACTGTATTAGATATTATAGTCAATAAAGCGAATCCTGTGTTTATTGTCAATACGAAAATGTCTTAAATAGGCAATAATCAGCTCGCCATCGCAACTCTGGCCTCCCAGGTGTCCAAGGGTGAAGCCGCAACGCCGATATGCTGGCACCTACTGCTTTTGGGCAACCTGAAAAACCTCATTTCTGCAAGTTTCTAGCGAAGCTGAAAAGCCGTTTAGTAGAGTTGCAGGGAATTACCCTACAGCCGTCTTGTCCTTGCGTCCCGGTCTTCCCTGCCCTGCTTTTGCTTGTTTCTGATTTGGGCGGTTTTATCCTCGTATTCTGCGATTTTTTCTGCTCTTGTCCTTGCTATGTGTGGTTCTGCTTTCAGATTTTTGAGATATTCTTGTGGTATAATTAGGAAGCAATAGCGGTTGCTGATTGTTTTTGAATCAACAAAGGTCTGTGATTGTGAAAAAAGAAATATTGAAAATCGAAAACATACCCGTACTAATATGGGGGGAAAAGTCGTATAACCTCTATATCTTTGTCCATGGAAAAATGTCAAACAAAGATGAAGCGTTGGGTTTTGCCAAAATTGCAGAACAGAAAGGCTTTCAAGTTCTTAGCTTTGACTTGCCCGAACACGGCGAACGCAAAGACGAGAAATACCCTTGCATGGTTTGGAATGCGGTTCATGACCTTGGCATTATTAGCGACTACGCGCAACGGCATTGGAAATGTGTCAACCTATTCGGGTGTAGTTTAGGCGCGTATTTCAGCTTGCTTGCATACAAAGACTTGCCGCTGATAAAGTGCCTGTTTCTTTCCCCCATACTTGATATGGAACGATTGATACAAAACATGATGAAATGGTCTAACATCAGCGAACAGGATTTGAGAGAAAATCAAACAATGCCCACGCCGATGGGCGTAACTCTCTATTGGGATTATTATTGCTATGTGAAAGAAAACCCGATTGATAAATGGGACGTGCCCACGGCAATTCTTTACGGCTCAGAGGATGACATGACCGAACGTGAGGTAGTCGAGTGGTTTACAAAACGGTTTGACTGCGACTTAGCTGTTTTAGAAAATAGTGGGCATTGGTTTCACACAGAGCGACAAATAGCGTCTCTTGAAAAATGGCTTTATGGTCATATATAGAGGTCAAAAATCGGGGAAAAAAAAAGCTTGGCTTTTTTTGGAAATGCCTTTCCTGCGCTCCGATATTCTGTTGTGTTATATGGTTTTCTTGATTTCAGGTTTCATCTCGAAGCCTCGCCATGTTAAATTTCCGCATTCCTTTCTTCTTCGGCGGCTATCCTCGTTGCGTTTCTTGGCGTAGTGTGTAGACATTCTCCCGCTCTTGTCTGAATTCTCTGGTTGTCATAAACTGGCGCAGCTTAGTGAGGCTGATGCGGATATAGATTATATCAAATCTTATTGAATACTAATCCTCCCACTCGTCATAGCCGCACCGCTCTGTGCATAGTTCGTCCATCCACCCTGTGTCATAGTCCGAGCCGCTATCTTTGTATGGCACGGCACGAGGTTTGCCCATCTTGTAAAACTTGCTGGTAAAGGGTCCATAGCAAAAACTCTCAAATGGCACTTTTTGCCCCCCACCCCAGTTATACTCGATCTCAACGGCAGACATAGCAGCAAAGGCGCATTGAAAACATTTGCCTTTGTAGCAGGCAGAACTGAGCATCCTTTCGCCACGCAATTCGTAAGTTGCCAAATCAGGCAGCTCAATCTTGTACGGCGGATAGGGAGTTACAGCCTGCTCGGCTTTGTTTGCGATTTTCAAGCTACCGGCTCGATAGTAATCGGCATAGTCGCTGACATCGTACATCTCCACGCTGCGCCTTTTGCTTCGTCGCCAATGCGGAAAACCAGCTTCTGCTGCTGCTTTTTGGAAATGGCTACGCCAAAACGACCTTCAATGCCGTCCGCCACGCCATCAAGGAAAATGTTCTATCCACAAAGATAGTGTGTGCGGTTATCGAGCCGGTAACGCCATACGTTGGTTCTTGGTTGAATGGACACAATGGTGCCTTGCCACCCAACTTTCTCAGGATTATTTATTTTCATCGCCAATCTTTCCAATCTCGCCAGTTTTGTTTGCATTTCCTGATGTGTTTGGTCTAAGCTAACTGGATATGCGTTTGAGCTTTGACCATATCTTATTAGGTCAATCTGGTGGACAAAGCGGAAGCGGAAGGCATAGAATACGAATGACTTAACCTTCTTTCCCAACATCAATCTCTGCCGCTCCGTCTTTATTGCTGGAGCATTGCCCAGCTGCCCATAGCCAGTAAAGCATTGCATGAAAGGATCTCTAGCAGCCTTTATGCTAGATACCTTCCACAACTTGATCACTCACGAACACAGCCGGATCCACCGAGCCATCAAAGCGGCTTTCTTAGCTGCAGCCAAACCTTCCGTTGATTCCCTTGAATACTGTCGATGGCTTTATTCAACTGCAGTTCTTCGACTGTCTCTTTGTTCGGCATGCTTGGAGACATGTCCAGGTTTTTCTTTAGCTTGGCTAAAGGCTCATCTGGAATCGGCAAGTGAGAGCCATTTTTTATCATGCTGCCTAGCTCTCCTCCCACAGCTCAATGATTGGCTGGATGGCGTTCTGGAACCAGCAGCCTTCTGGAGACTGATATATAGCACTTGCGTCTTGATATTATCGCAAAGCTGCTGCGTGCCCTGACATACATAAAAAGATGATGGAATCTCAATTGCATGCTGGCAAATACCTGCTTTTATTCAAGTTATGAACCGCATTAATTCAAAACAGCGCATAGACAGAAGATTTTAAAAGAGTTTGCGATACGCTTGCATGAAAGGACCCTAAGGAACTGTCAAAAAATAACTTGAACAATTGAAGCAGAAATGGTATGCTATAAACAGAGTAAAGAGGTTATGGAATGAGTGATGTAATTGCTGATAGAATAATGACAATGTTACCAATACTGG
>WRIE01000070.1 GCA_009782875.1 Eubacteriaceae bacterium
CAAGGGCGAAATGGCTTGCTTGCGGTTTATTACCGCAATTCGAGCGAAAACGGGCATGGCGCAGGCACGCAGATCCTTGTGGATGCCTTTGACCGGAAGACAGGCAGATGCTATAAAGTATTTGCCGAGCCAACAGTAGCTTTAGACACAGCCGTATTTGAGCCTTACCAGGACGGTTTTAAGATAGGCATTGACACTGACAATTTACTGTATTGTTTTGTCGATGATATTGGCAACCTATGCCTTGAGCTTGTTGCCCCTTAAGGCAGCCCCCAGGCTATGATGTGGACGAAAACATATTGTGGGCGGTTTTTTTTCTTTCAAAAACGTTGCTTATATAGCCAACTATCTCCATCCCGCCTGGCTGGAAGGACAACACCACGCTCCTGGGCTGGAGGGAGGCATGGGCAAGGGGCTGCAACAAGAGCCACACAGCTTAGCTTTTGCGGGAACAGCAGCATAATACCCCACTAGGCGGCTTGCGCGATGCGCCCGAAGGGCTCCCCACCAAGGTACTGCCCTAAACCCAAGTTTATCAGAACAATTAAACGCCTTAAGCGCAACGAGAACATTGTAAGCGTCAAAACTCTTATAGACGCCTGCCCAAACTTCCCTACATACGATTCAGTCAAGAGCGGAAACCGCAATATAACCAACCGGATAATAGAGCCGTTCGAGCGGGATTTGCTGGCACTTAGCCCTGCTATCGAATGGGAGTACAAAAACATAGTAGGGAGACCGCCCAGGGGCTATGAGGAGTTCATTGGCGCAAAAATAGTTGTCCATTGGCTCGCATACCCAGATGTGGAGAAACTCGAAGCAGGAAAGAAGAAGCGCGCCAAAAATCAGAAGAAGGCAAGCAAGGCGAGAGCATGACACAACATGAGCAGAGCCGTGGGCAAGCCCCATGGCTTTTTTTATTCCAGCCATATCATTCACAGATACAGGACGCAACTAATTGGAATTTGTTGGGCTAAACGGCATCTGATTATCATATTATTCCGTTAAATAAAAGAGGGGTAGCGGCGTGCAAGGATTTTTTTTAGCACGTTTTTATGCGCCAAATCGGGGGTGATTTTTCTTAAGGATCTTAAGGATCCTAATGGCACAGCTCCCGCCATGGCATTGAATCGTACTCCCTTAGAATACCACCTTAAGGGCAATCGCATAAAAGAACAATTTAAACATGGCAGGAGGCGCCCGCTTTGCAAACGGGCGCGGATTTTCGAACCCACGAAATTCGAAGTTTTTCTTAACCAATCACCATAGCACGCAAATATTCATGAATTTCTTTTTTTTGGTTTTACTCTCTTGACAAATCCCATATATTTAATATTATTAATTGGTTACTTAATTAATTAGTACCTTAACTAATTATTGCATATTATTGGAAGGAGGTATATCCATGTCTGATACTTTGCAAGAAGACAACTTGGCTTCCCGCCTTGTCTCGTCGTTTTTGGCGTTTGGGCGCACCCCTTGGCATAAAGCCCCTGCCAGCGGCTTGTCTATAGTTTCGACTAGCATTCTGGAGTACATATATAGGGCAAACCGCCATGGGAAATCTCCGCGCGTCTCGGATTTAGGGGTGATGTTGAGGGTATCATCATCGACTATCACCCAACATATCAACAACCTTGAAAAACAAGGTTTTGTGGAGAGGACCCATTCAAAAGAAGACAAGCGGAATGTCAACCTTTCCTTGACGGAGAAGGGGGATGAAGCGCTTGAATCCCACCGGGCAAACTTGGAGATGGATTTTGCAGAGTTTGCAAATGTTTTGGGGGAAGAGCGCAGTGAATTGCTGATTGATATGATGTACGAAGCCCAAAAATTCTTTACTTTAAAATCTAAAATGCGCGAAATAGAAAATTTAGGAGTTGATGTGATTGTTTAAACTGCTATCAAGAGCAAAACCGTACGTTGCCCAAATGTCTATAGCAATTGTGCTGCTATTCGCAATTGCAATGCTGAATCTGAGATTGCCCAAAATGATGGCGAGCATCATCAATATCGGCATAGGAAACAATGACAATGCGTATATCCAAAAGACAGGCCTTATGATGATACTCATTTCCCTGTGTTCTGTAGCTTGCCAAATCTGCGCAAACTACTTGACCTCTTTTTCAGCGACAGGCTTTGGGAGGGATCTTAGGATTGAGACATTCAAAAAAATAACCTATTATTCCATTGAGCAAGTGGATGAATTTGGAACTGCCGCCCTGATCACCCGCACTGCCAGTGATGTCAGGGAAATGGAAAGATTGCTCCAAGCAGGGTTAAACTCTGTGGTAGGGATGCCCTTGAACATGATTGGCGGCATTATAATGGCATTATCTGTTGACACAAGCCTCGCTTGGGTAATTATTGTCGCCATGCCTTTGTTGCTCACTATTATTTTTATCAGCATCAAATGGGTTAGGCCGCTGTTTACCGCTATGAGAGAAAAACTTGACAATGTCAGCAGGGTCCTCCGCGAGAACCTGTCTGGGGTTCGCGTAATCAGGGCTTTTAACACAATTGAGAAAGAGCACGCGAGATTCAACGCTGTAAACTTGGACTATACAGGCTCCAACCGCCAAGCGCGCCACCGGATGGCCCTCGTCAACCCCTTGGCGACAATCATCACAAGCGGAACAACTGTAGCTGTATATTGGTTTGGGCAGTTCAGGATCCAGTCAGGAGCCCTTTCCGCAGGAGATATCATGGCATTCTCGCAATACGTGATGCAGATACTCTTCTCAGTTATTCGCCTGCAGCAAATCTTTAACCTTATCCCCAGTGCAATGAGCGCAGCAGACCGCTTAAACAAAGTGCTGGAATCCGAGCCGTCAATTGTCGATATTGAAGAGCCGCTGACCCCTTTGCCGGGCATTGTAGGCAGGGTTGCCTTTAACAATGTGTCTTTCCACTACCCAGGCGCTGAAAACCCAGTGCTAAAAGACATCTCATTTGAAGCATTGCCTGGTCAGACTACTGCCATAATCGGAGGCACAGGGTCTGGCAAATCAACCCTTGTATCCTTGATTCCACGATTGTATGATGTACAACAAGGGTCAATTGAAGTTGACGGAGTTGACATAACCAAAATGTCCCAATCTGACCTAAGAAGCCGCATTGGGTTTGTGACCCAAAAAGCCCAGCTTTTTACCGGCAGCATCGCTGACAATATCGCTTTCGGCGTTGCAGCAGCAAGCGACAGCGATATCGAATTTGCTGCGAACATTGCCCAAGCCCACGATTTTATCTCGGCTATGGAAAATGGATACGATTCATTTGTGTCACAAGACGCAACAAACCTTTCTGGCGGACAGAAGCAACGCCTCTCCATTGCAAGAGTTGTCGCAAAGAGGCCGGAGATATATGTGTTTGACGACAGTTTTTCTGCTGTGGACCTTAAAACTGACGCAGCGCTGCGGGCTGCGCTCAAGAAAGTCACAACCAACTCAGCAGTGATAATAGTCGCCCAGCGGGTTTCAACCATCATGGACGCAGAACAGATCATTGTACTCGACGAAGGCAAATGTGTTGGCAAGGGAACCCATGATGAGCTCATGGGAACCTGCAGTGTTTACAAAGAGATAGTAGATTCCCAAATCAAGAGAGAGGAGGCGGCTTGATGAGCGATAAAGCAGACAAAAAGAAAAAAGACGAATTCGAGTTGCCAAAACAAAAATACCAGCGCGATGAGCTCCAAACCCGCGCTGCCCGCAGAGGCGGCGGTGGCGGAGGGGGCGGGGGCGGAATGGTTATGGGCGGAGGCCGCGGCGGCGGTGGCGGTTTTGGCGGGGGTGGCCATGGTCCTGCAGACAAGGTTAAAGATGTCAAGCGCACAATGAAACTGGTCCTGCGTTTCATTTCCCCTCTAAAATGGATGTTTATAGCCGTCTTGGCTTTTTCTAGCGCTTCTTCGATGATTACCGTGTTGACGCCTGCGGTTTCTGCCAACATTATAGACTACTTGCACAGGGCAGCCACAGGGGTGCTGGATTCACCAGCATTGCTGCGGTGGACGGGAATCCTTGCAGGCATATCCATGTGCAATGCCCTGTTTGGGTTTTTCCAGCAAAGGATATCGGCCAACCTGACCCAAAAGATAGTGTATACTTTGAGGCGGGATTTGGAAAGCAAGCTTTCAAGGCTGCCCTTAAAATACTTTGACAAGCATACCCATGGAGAGATATTAAGCCGTGTCATATACGATGTAGAGTCGATTGGCGGCATGCTCCAAATGGCCATAAACCAAATGATCACTTCGACAATCACTATTGTGGGCGTCCTTGTGATGATGGTCAGGCTTAACCCCACATTGACACTGATCACAATGAGTGTCACGCCGTTGCACCTGATTGTCGTATATGTGATCGCTCCCCGGTCCCAAAGATACTTTGTCGGGCAATCCCGCTCATTGGGCGACTTGAACGGCCATATTGAAGAAATGTACACAGGGCAGCGCATTGTCAAGCTGTTCAACTATGAAAACGAGTCTATCAACGAGTTTGACGAGATAAACCAGCGCTACTACCAGTATTCGCGCAAAGCCCAGTTTATATCGGGTTTCATCAATCCCCTAGTCCAATTCTTGGGCAACTTGGGATATGTTATCGTATGTGTTGTCGGTGGAATGTTCATGACAATGGGCAGGATTTCCCTTGGGGACATCTCAGCCTTTGTCCAATATGTCCGCCAGTTCAACATGCCCCTTTCCCACGCTTCCCATATTGCCGACCATCTCCAGTCAGTGCTTGCAGCAGCCGAGCGTGTATTTGCAGTCCTTGACGAGGAGGAGGAAGTGGCAGAAGCTGCAGAGCCAAAGCAAATCGAATCGCCAGTTGGCGCGATCCGCTTCGAGGATGTGGATTTTTCATACACTCAAGAGACAAAGCTGATCACCGATATGGACATCGATGTGCATCCTGGCGAGACTATCGCTATTGTCGGACCCACAGGAGCCGGCAAAACAACCCTTGTCAATTTGTTGATGCGCTTCTACGATGTAGACAAGGGCGCCATCACAATCGACGGGGTCGATATCCGCGACATGACAAGGGGAGGGCTGCGCACGATGTTTGGCATGGTTCTCCAAGACACATGGCTATACAATGGCACTATCAAAGACAATATAGCTTACGGCAAACCTGACGCAACCATGGAAGAGATTGTTGCTTCCTCGCAAGCTGCGCGTGCCGACTACTTTATAAGGACATTAAAGGACGGCTATGACACTATCATCAACGAGGATGCGACCAATATCTCGCAAGGGCAAAAGCAGCTTATCACCATCGCCCGCGCATTTTTGTCAGACCCGGTGTTTTTGATCCTTGACGAGGCTACATCCAGTGTCGACACCCGCACAGAAGTTTTGATCCAAGCGGCTATGGAAGAGCTCATGAAAGGCCGCACGAGTTTTGTCATTGCCCACAGGCTTTCGACAATACGCAACGCAGACATCATCTTGGTGATGAACCACGGAAAGATCGTGGAGCAAGGCTCCCATGAAAGCTTGCTGGCTGACAAAGGCTTCTACTATGACATGTATAATAGCCAATTTGCTGCCGGCACAGGCAACGAGTCAGAATATGAACAAGCTAATATAGCTTGATAACATTTACCAAGAAGCTTTTAAACCCATTGCCGGGCATTTATTGGCAACGGCGCAGCCGTTGCCAATAAATGGAACCAGCTAAACATTCCGGCTTTATTTCTGTACTCGACTGAATCTACATTGTTGAAGCCGGATGCCGCTCCCCGCACGTCCTGGCCTGCGGGGAGTTGGCGCTGCGTGGCGCCTTCTTGCCTGGCTGGGCCTGTTGATGGGTTTAAGCAACTGTGGCACCAGAAGCTTCCCCATTCAGTGAATGGACATACTATCAAGAAAAAACCTCTTGGCTTGGCAGATTTGCTTGACAGAGCCTTCATGGGAAAGGGGCTTTTGCCACTCCCGGCATCTTGCCCAGAAGCTTGCTTGAGTGTTATTGTTATTGTTGTACAGCTGGCTCTTCGCCAAGCAAGGTTTGATCGATCACATTGCGTACATGTTCGATGAATATTCCTTATATATACTCTAGCGAGCCCAGCCCTCCGACAATAGCCAAAACTTCATATCCGTCTTTTTGAAAGATAGTTTTCCATGAACCATCCTCATCGCTTGCCATATCGTTGTTGGCATGGTCTCCCGCTACAATCATCAATGGAACAAGGACAACTTTTTTTAGCAAATAAAATGAAAGTGGTGATGATGGCTATCTGGAGACCCTTCAATTTGGTTCGTACTATAGTGTCAAATATCATCGGCGCTGGAATTGGTAGAGAAAACGTGGCCCTGATCGTCTCTGTGGCGATACAGGACACATGATTGCAGTGTAAAACCGTATAGGGAGTTAAAGCCATTGACTATTTAGCTACACATAGCTGTATAAAACATATTGCAGAACAGAACTCCGAAAAAGCAAGACACCAATAGTATGCTCTCACTGGCGTCCATACAGCCTCAAGCTAAGGCATGGGTTGGACACAGCTGCTTGGGACCACGCCTCGAAAGCTGAAGAAGCGCTTCATCGTCGAAAAAAGAAGCAGACCAGGAAGAGGACCGTGTACTTCAATATGGAGGCCATAAAAAAAGAGCGCGACAGGCATGCCGGCCAATCTGCTTCATCACCAATGACAAAATCAGTGGATGGTGCGCTGTGCGAGTACTCCACTAGACTGCATAGAGAAGGGTTTTGACGAAATGGACATGCATTGCATCAGGGACCGCATGAATGCTCTTCATCCAGTTTATTGCATAGTTATATTTGTAGGAGATCGGGACCAGGTTGGAAGAGCCCTTGGCTGTGCACTCCTTGGCGAGGAAATGCAAGATGCAGATTATCCAATATTTATCCACACACATCTTGCAGGCATAAGGGCAGTAAGCTAAACTCCGATTTTGGTTTCAAACTCATTACAGATCCTGATAGCCTTGCCAAAAGCTTGCCTACAACCAAAAAGATTAAGTCCGAATTTGACTATAACAAATTGAAAACTATCAAAGCCAATGCAGAATTTTGAGAAGCAACCATTTGACGACGAATAGTGAAAGAAGATAAGGAATAACATAATCAACAAATGGGATAAGAAGAATTGATAATGGCTTAATGCTCACTTGAAGAATTGAGTGAAGCAAATCGTGCCTTTCTTTCCACTCTCCAAAAATGCGAGAAGATGGATATAGGCAAACTAGGAAAATCGCAGAGGACGCTGCTTGAACGGCGAATCGCTGCGTTTGAGTTAGCCCTTGCTCAAATTGAGAAGGAACAAGGAGGACATAGCAATGTCTGAAAGCACACACCCGACTATGATGGATTTGCTAATCGAAACCCATGTGGCTCTTGAGCGCCAGGGTCCCGGCAGCTCTGAGATGACCCTCAAAGCACTGGGCTTTGTAGATGATAATCTCGGCACTGATGCCTGCATATTGGATTTGGCTTGTGGCACCGGCGGGCAGACAATGGCACTCGCCAAAAACACTGGCTGCGATATTATAGGACTGGACATCAACCCAGCATTTATCGGCGCATTCAACGATAACGCCAAGAAACTGAGCCTTGAAGGCAGAGTACGTGGTGTCGTAGGCTCAATGACTGACATCCCCTATCAAAAAGAGTCATTCGACCTCATCTGGTCAGAAGGCGCCATCGACAGTATTGGCTTTGAGAACGGGATTGGCTACTGGAGCGGTTTTCTGAAGCAAGGCGGGTTCCTTGCTGTAACCTGTCCGTCATGGTTTTCCAATAGGCGTCCCGCCCAAATCGAAAAATTCTGGGGTGAAGCTGTAGGCGGATTGGGTACGGTAAGCGAAAACATATCTGCAATTGACAGGACAGGCTATTCTTTCATAGCCGCATTCACATTGCCGGAAAAATGCTGGACGGATGGCTACTTTGCTCCAAGGACAGCCGCTGCAGAGGAGCTGCGGACGAAGTATCCCGGCAACAAGACCGTGGAGACATACATTGAGGAAGATAAATACGAGGTGGAACTCTTCTCGAAGCACCAACAGCACTACGGATATGTATTCTACATCGGTAGAAAAATGTAGTTGAGCGCCTGGCAGCACTTTTCCACATGTCTTAATTTGGCATTAAATTGTCTCATATGGTTTAATAATATGGCGGCAGGCGCTGCCAACTTGATTGGATGCCCGCCATTTCTGGAAGCGCATCGTGCATAGCATCGCATTAGTCATCTCTTGAAAATCTTGATTGGACCAGCGGAGCGATAAACACACAGTATTTTCAATCGCTAATTGCCAATAAATTGTAATTTGCTGAACTGCTTTTCATTTAAAATGGAACCTTTTTGCGATTTGCTTGAGCTTTAAAACGATTGCCCGGTTAAGTAGAAACCTAAACACGGCGGGTAATCACACTAACCGCAAATTCTATATAAAAAGAGCTCTTTGGGTAAACCATGAGAGCAAAAAAGCCCTTATATCAAGCGGTTTTTACCGCTCCACCGAATAAGCGGAAGGCAAGAACCGCTGTTACATTAGTCCAGACTGCAAAAGTGGTTCTCTCATTCCCTGCATCACAGAAATCTGCTTCGACAAAGTTGGCGGATCATTGATAAAACACCTGCTATAAATGACCTATGTTCCGTGTCCAGCCTGCAAACAGAAACCAACCACAAACTGAACGATGCAGCGTAGCTGGAAAACCACGGTTTCTCGTTTGAGATAGCCAAGGGAGGAATACACTATGCAGAAACTTGAACTTACCTGGATCGGCAAAGGGAGCGAACCAGCTGTAGAGCCACGAATACTCCTGCACGACCCTTCGAAGGGCTATGGCGACCCAAACACCACCAATATGCTCATCCACGGCGATAACTATTTGGCGCTAAAAGCGCTGGAGCAGGAATTCGCCGGACAGGTGAAGTGTGTCTATATCGACCCTCCCTATAACACCTGCGAAGCGTTTGCGGAATACAACGATAATCTGGAGCATTCCATCTGGCTTTCTCTGATGTATAGCAGTTTGGCTTTGTTGCGGCAGCTGCTAGCTGAAAATGGTTCAATTTTCATTCAGCTTAATGACAAAGAGATGAACTATTGCAAGGTATTGATGGACGAGATTTTTGGCCGCAGCAACTTCATCAACCTTGTCACTATCAAGACAAAGAACACAGCTGGCGCTAGCGGCGGTGGCGAGGATAAGCGCTTAAAGAAAAATGTTGAGTTCATCCTGGTTTATGCCAAGAACTACGACTTGTTCACACCATTCCAAAATGCTTATAGCGAAGAAGACCTCTTCAAATTGATAGAGGATATGCGAAATCAAGGAATAAGTTGGAAATATACAAGCGTTTTGTTGGAGGTCGGCGAACAGATTGATGAGCGGGTCGTCTTGGATGGCAGCGGCAGCGAGATTCTGGTTAAAAAATTCAAAGGAGTAAAGCGCACAACAATAAACCGCTTGACTAGGGATGGGATGTCCGAACAAGAAGCCTACTCCACCTACTTCGACCATATTTTTTCGGACACAAATGCCCAAACTAGTATCCGGACTCGAATTATTGGCGAGTTCAAACAACTGGCTGATGACGAAATCCTGATTGCCTCCTACATTCCAAAGACAGGCAGAGACAAGGGGAAAAGAGTGTATCACCACTATGCCAGCCCAACCATCCGGCGCGTCATCTGGTTGAAGGATACCGCTGAAAAGGCGGCTGATGGCCGCATTGTCAAGAAGGAGAAGCTGGGTACTTATTGGGATGGCTTTAACTGGAACAACGTCAATAAAGAAGGCGGTGTCGCCTTTACGGGCGGCAAGAAGCCCGAAGCCCTTATTCAGCGAATTATCGAAATGGCAAGCGGCCCAGGCGATATTATCTTGGACTCATTCCTTGGAAGCGGGACAACGGCGGCTGTAGCCCATAAACTTGGAAGGCAATATATTGGAGTTGAGTCGGGCAGCCATTGCTATACCCACTGTCTCACACGGCTAAAATCAGTTGTCGATGGCGACCAGACTGGTATCTCAACAGCCATAGGTTGGCAAGGCGGCGGGGGTTTCAAATTCTACGAGTTAGCGCCCGCACTGGCTGACAAATACAATAACGGCTAAGAAATTTGACCAATACAATATAGCCCAAAGTGACTTATAATCGCATGTGGCAAATCCGATGCCAAACATTCCTATTCTTGTATATGCGAACGCTCTTTAAACGCTTCTAGAAAAATGCCGGAAAAGTTGATGTTACCCTATCTGGACTCTCATTTAGCCGCATGAGTATTAAAAGTGGATACGGTGTTTTCAAAGGGATAATAACGTTGTGTTTGATAAAACATCATTTTGCCTCCCCGACCGATTCCAGAGGGGCGCAAACCGCAGTATATAGCATTTGAAGCCAAGAATTGAAGCCTAAAACCTCTTATTATCTGGATCATTGAGGTGGGATAAAAGTGCAAGAACCAACATGCGAGAGTTCAGCGGCAACAGGGCAGCATGTTATTCTGTCGGCATAATATTGTTGAAAAGGAAACACGCCAATTCCAACAAGGTGTGAACAGCTACAGCTCGATAAAACTGGAAAATAAGGAGGGCTCAATGACGTTTTGGGATTTTAGCGCACCGTTTTATGACTGTGCAGAACATACGAATACCGCCTACGACAAAATGCTTCAGCTTATGTGTGACCTGATACCCGAAGGCGCAGCTGTTTTTGAAGCTGCTGCTGGAACCGGATCTATCAGCTTGGCAGTTGCAAAAAAAGCTAAGGTCGTGTTGTGTACAGACCTATCGGAAAAAATGCTGGCTGTCGCAAGGAGAAAGGCAATGAGGCAAAGTGTGGGCAACATTTCTTTCGATAAGAGGAGCATATTTGATACTGGCGCACAAGACGGTTCATTCGATGTGGTCATCGCATCTCAAGTCTTGCACTTGATTGACGATCCTAAGAAAGCTGCTGAAGAACTGAAACGCATTTCGGGAGGCATGGTCATCGTATCCGTCGCCCTTCTGAAGGGGCTTAAAGGCTTTTTTGCAAGGCCAGCAGTAGGGATATGGAAAATATTCGGTTTTGCTCCAAAACGGGAATTTGACGCAGATAGCTTCCATTGGTTTCTCTATGGAATCGGCCTAGCGCCGTGCGAGTACAAAGTGGTAGATGGTAATATGCCTATGGGTGTCGCTGTTTGGAGGAAAGCCAATGTCCAGCAAGATGAAAATCCAAGGCAACTGCAAGGACAATGACGCGACTGTTTAATTGCCGCTAAACTGAAACTGCATACAAAGCTGCCGTAGTATCCGGTCTACTTGCTGTTTCTTGTCTCTAGGCGTGGCTGGCTTCTCAAAAAACCTTGGCATATAGGTTGAAACCGCCTCTTTGCAATCTTGCCGATTTCTTTTCTGCTCATGTAGCCGTCTTTGTGCCTTAGTGGAAAATCGTGATTGCCAAAACCTGCGGCAAGCCCGTTTGGGGATGGCGCAGCCAAGGTTTTTGCCGTGTTCGAATTCTAGAAAGATTTTCTCATTTCCTTACAAAGCCCCAAAACACAGTTCCAAGGAAACTTGAAAAGTGTGGTTAGAATTCCAATAATGGCACTAAGGATAATTCGAATAAACCAAAAATGGGGAAGATTAATGCTGGTACATTGCACGAAACGGGCTTGTGAACGACTAAAGATTACACCGCCCGCCATTACAACAGAATACAATCCACTCTACTCTTGGCGGTTGAATATTATAGAAGAAGGACGAACAAGGCTCGTAGTTTTTATGAACAACGCAAGCCGTTATTGTGTTGTTCTCGATGGCATCAAAGCAAAGGATTGGCCGAAGCTGTCAAAGGTGTTTGTCGAGCGGCTTCGTGATGTTATGCTTGCCGAACAAATCAATCCTGATATTATTGACCGCTATCTCTCTGAAGCGGGTGAAATAGAATACTTGCGAAATAACAACAGGCAAATGACCTCTTGGCTCAACAAAGCCTGTGAAACAGCTTGCTTTGGCTATCAAAACTATGACAACGACATCGACATAAGCCTTTGCGTTGCCACTCTCTGGTTGGCACAAAAAATGAAAAAATTTATTGGGAGCCAAGCGAGAGGTTTCATACCCTGTTATCCGAATATGGATTGCAATTGAAGCGCTGCAGAGCATTTGAGTTCGATATCAGATTGCAAACCTGTAATGATTGGGTGTGTAGAACGCTTATTGTACCGGCACAGATAACATTCGAGCAATTTGCAACGGTTATTAAACGTGCCTACGGATGGTGGAGATGGGAAAACCAATATCATTTCTTGTTGTATAAAGACGATAGAATTCCTGATATATATCTGCGAGAGGAGCACGACCCTTCATCGTTCGACTTGCCTGCCCATGTTATGGCAGGCATCAGGCTTTCTTCATATTTCCCGAAATATAAAACTTTCCGTTTCCTTTATGATTACGGGGCAGACTGGACGTTTCTGATAAACCCGGCCGCAGAGCATGAGAACTACATCGGCGCAATTCCTCGATTGGAGTCCGGCGAAGGCAATGCCCGCCGGAAGATGTTGGCGGAGCGGAAGGCTATGCCGTTTTCCTCGACAATTTAAAAAACGGAGAAAATGCGGAGCTTCAGGAACAGGCCTGTTGGGGCAAACGCAATGGATATGAAGAATTTGACCTTGAAAAAACTCGCCGCCAGGTTGAACGCGCTTTGAAGTGAGAGGGCTTAAAAAAAAGGAAGTATTTCCTAAATTGTGTAAATATCTTTCATACTTAGGATATAAATGGATAAATATGGCAAACACAACATATGGCTAACTTTTTACTTCCAGGGGAAGCTCTGGAATGAATTTTTCGAAATATTGCCTATTTGTAGAGTCCCCCTGATTTTGGAAGATCATGTAGAGGTTTCTTGCCTTCTCTTCAAAGTCTAACATTCTTTCATCTGCCATTGAAAGCTGGCCTTTTTTCTTAAACGTGTTTGGCATGATTTCTATCCCCCCCATTTTTTTCAGAAATCTAAGAGCTTCCCTGCCTTTGTCGTTATATGCGAGAAGTTGAATCCGGCTTGGAAAGTTGTGTTTAAAAAATGAGAGATCCTGGCTTGTATATCCCATTAGGCTATTGAATATTATCCTATGAGCCCTGGCAACAGTATAGCGTTTATTCGACACATCAACGGCAAGCTTGTCGATTCCCAAATCAAGCCCATCAAGTTTTGAAATTATCAAATGGTCAAGCCCATCTTCTATTTCTGCTATGTTCTCCAAAGCCCCTAAACCATCTATTAATAGTTTGTACTTTGCCAGATTAGTATACTCGTTGCAATTCCTGCGTGGCTCTTTGGCTGCCAAACAGTGGATTTGCCCAGGAATATAATGTTTTGCATAATCAAACCATTTGTTTTCACCGAAAAGGGCATCAATGCTTCGAATGTACCCTGCTGATGCCATATCCTTATCCCTTTTAATGGTAAAAAGTTCAATATTTGATTCAAGTGATTCTTTCGCCTTGCAATACTCCACAGCTAAAATATTGTTGGATTGGGAAAGAAACTCCATATCCATCCCTGTCATGGCTTCAAGGCTTCTAGCCCTGCTTGTTGCAAATGACTGTCCGGCATCAAGATTCTCACGGAGCTGTTTTATAAAACCAGCTGGCTCATGGGCAATAATGCCGCCAATTTTCTTGAATGTTTCAATGTGTCCCAGCTCGGAGCCGAATAACAAAAAATCGCAAGGAAGCGAACTTGCATAGTTGACTGCTCCCCGGCAGAATACCTCAGCCCCTTGGGCGCTGTAACAATAGGGCAGCCCCAAAACAAGGTCATAGCCGCAAGTCACTGCCATTTTAGATCTAATATTCGGGCTATATATATATGGACCGCCCCTTTGGGCAAAATATGTGCCCATTATAGCAATGACGCAATCAGAGCCGAATGTTTGTCTGGCTTCATTCGCTATCAGCGAATGTCCATTATGAAATGGATTAAATTCTGTGATAATTGCCCCGATCCTCATTTTGCTATCTCCTTTTTGTCAAGTCCAATGCGTGAGTTTTGTGCAAATCCCTTTTCTATGCTACTGTTTTGTACTAAACCATATACTTGTACTATTTTTATCTAATTTTACCATGCAAGACAAATGAATAGCTAATGGCAGAAATGTTTTTTAGAAGTTGTTTTGTGAAAGGAAGATATCCAACCAGCCAATTGGAGATAGCAAAAAATGAAAGCTATATGGCACTGCGCAGATATCAAACGCATAGCATAACGCTGGAACAGATGGTTGCAAGGATCAAGGGTATGGAGTTTTTAGTCAGCTTAGCTGGTGTATAATATTTACTTGCCTCTTGCCCTGTGAATACGGAATAATCGCCGTTTTCCATTTTTTCGAGCCGCATGAAGTTTCCGTTGCTGATGATAATTCCCGCATATTCTTCACCTTCCCCCATTAGCGCAAGCCTGGGGTTGTCGAGCAAAGTGACATGGAACAAATAGATGTCCACCTTTTCTAAAAGTGTAGTCGCCGCCCGGAACGTCGCGTCAATTCTATCGAATCCTTGTCTTGCGTATTCCTCTGCGAGAAGAGCCATCGCTTTCTCCGGCGACGCGACCAAGATAGCAGCCTGGTTATCTAAGAGGCTGTTTAATATGTCCATAAATGTCGATAAATGGTATAATAACGCTAAAAAGGCTGTTTACCATTATATGAGAAATAAATATCCAAGCGACATAACTAGAGACCA
>WRIE01000071.1 GCA_009782875.1 Eubacteriaceae bacterium
AATCTCGAATTGGTCTCTAGTTATGTCGCTTGGATATTTATTTCTCATATAATGGTAAACAGCCTTTTTAGCGTTATTATACCATTTATCGACATTTATGGACATATTAAACAGCCTCTTAGAGAGACACATGCATGAATGGGTATGTCTAATAGGCATAGGTGTTGCAGCAAGAAATCTTGGCAAAGCAACAGTAATAATATAACTGTGTGATGTGGACGATTTGTGCTGGCAGCGGATTCTAGAATTGCGGTTGTCATACAACAAAGACTTCGCTAAGATTTGCGAAGCTAAACAAGTAGAAGCCGCAATCGTGAACCAAAGCGGAGACACGCTGTTTGAGGAGGATTTGGCAAAAGACGTGTTAGAGATTGTTGCTGTATTTTCCGCACATTTGTACAGCTCGCGAAGCCACAAAAACCAGAGGCTGCTTGAAGATATGTAGAAAGCTGCAGAGGAGGTGGAAGCATAGTTTTATCCCATAGACAGCTGGATCCAAACAATGGGCAGCAAACATATTTCCCCAAGGCTTGCGGAGTCGCCCGTTTCGCTTACAACTGGGCATTGTCAAGAGCAAAGGAGCAGTACGGCCAAGTCAACTCAAGGTTAGCGAGGCCGAACTCCGCAAAGAATTGAATGCAATAAAAGGGAGCAGTTTCCCTGGATGCCCGAAGTCACCAAGTGCGCTCCCCAGCTGCAATAAAAGACTCGCATGAAAATGCCTTCAAAACTTCTTTGCCAAACGCGCCGGGTTCCACAAGCTGAAGAAGAAAGGCGTGCATGACAGCTTTTCTATCTCAAATGACCAATTAGCAATAGTATTCGCATACCGAATTTGGGCTATGTGAGGATGGCAGAGGAGCTGGGATTCGATGAAAGATACTGGAGGCGGCAGTAAGCAGGAAAGCCGGGAGATGGTTTGTCTCAATACATGTGGAGCTGCCTGGCCCTGGGCCAATGCGCAACAGCGAAAGCCAAGTTTTGGATGTGGACTTGGGCGTCGAGGATTTGGCGATGCTGTAGGATGGGACAAAAGTCCCAGGGGCGAATAAAGCGCTCTTGTCCCGCTTGCGCTGCCTCATCCAGTCGCTTTCCCGCAAAGAAGGCTCTAAACAGAAGATATCGCAGAATTTTAAAAAAGCCCAGATGAAGCTATCGCGCCTGCATGCAAGGATAGCGAATATTCTCAATGGCAAACACACAAGCTGACATCAATGATCACAGAAAACTACAGGACAATAGGCATAGAAAACTTGAATATGTCGGGCATGGCCAAGAACCGCAAGCTAGCCCGCGCTGTCCTCGACATGAGTTTCTTCGAGTTCCGCCGGCAGCTTGAGTATAAATCCAGAATGAAAGGGGAGCGTGAAGTTGTCGCTGGCAGGTTGTATCCATCCAGCAAAACCTGCTCCAATTGCGGATACAAATATTCTGGTTAGACCTTGTCTATGCGCGAATGGGCGTGCCCCAAGTGCGGCGAAAGGCATGACAGGGATTTAAACGCCGCGATTAATTTAAAAAACAACGCCGTGGGTAACACGGTGCCAGCCTGTGGTTAGATTTGGCCAGATATAGTAGGTTTGAGATAACAGAATAAGGAAAACAAACCTATTGTAAATAACCCCAGAGGATGTTTTAAAGCAAAGGCGGTGACTGATTGTGTTCAAAATCGGAGAGTTTTCAAAACTGACGCAAGTTTCCATCCGTATGCTCCGGTACTACGACGAAACAGGATTGCTAAAACCAGCACAAATCGATATGTTCACAAATTACCGGCTGTATTCTGCAGAGCAAATCCCCGCCTTGAACAGGATAATATTTCTGCGCGATTTGGGCTGCAATGTTTCCGAAATTGCTGTTGCCCTTCACCAGTGGGAAACGAGCATTGTTAGCCTTCTTGACGATAAACGCCTTAAAATTGAGGATTCTATTAGAGCAGGGCAGGAAAAGCTTGCAAGAATTGAACAAGCTAGAAAAGACATCCGGCAAAACAAGATGGCGATAAACTATAACGTCTCTATCAAATCCATTCCAAGCTTCCAAGTGTTGTCATTAAGGCGGGTTGTGCCTGATTATTACGCTGAAGGCCTGCTTTGGAAAGAAATGTCGGCTTATGCAGATGAAAAAGGAATCGCTGTTTCGAATGATACGTTTACAATTTATCATGACACAGACTACAAAGAAAAGGACGTGGACATCGAAATCTGTGCGCCCGTTCACAGTTTCGGCGAGAACTCAGATGATTTCGTATTCCGCCATACTGAAGAAATACATATCATGGCGTCCACTATGGTTTACGGATCTTTTGAAAACATTGCAGGAGCTTATCTTTCCTTTGCGGGTTGGCTTCAAGAGCATAACCAGTACAGGATGTCGGGGCAGAGCAGGCAAATCGTCCACCGTGGACCTTGGAATGAGGAAAACCATGATAAATACTTGACGGAAATCCAAATCCCGCTTGAAAATAAGCTATTGACTCTAACATGATGTGAGGGTTCATACTGGTTTCATCGAAGCCTCAAAAAGGTTTTATTAAATCAAAATAATTCGGAGGAAAACATCATGCAGCGTTTTACAGTAAACCCAATCGGAAGGATTAGTGTCAAAAAGGATGGGATGTATCTTAAGGTTGGCCAAAAGTACATCCCAGCATTGCGGGCATTAGACGGATTCAGCCATCTTAATGCTATCTGGTGGTTTAGCCGCTTTGACAGCGAGGAAGCAAGGAGCACACTCGAAACCCTGAAACCATATAAGAGCGCGCCGGACATAATGGGGATATTTGCCACAAGGTCTCCTGTCCGCCCGAATCCCATTGCGCTGTCTACTGTGCAGGTCATTCGTAGCGACTACGAAAAAGGCGTTATCCAGATTGCATATATTGACGCTGACGACGGTTCGCCACTGCTCGATATCAAGCCATACACGCCAAGCCTTGACCGGGTGGAAACGCCGGGTGTGCCGGAATGGTGTTGCCACTGGCCCAATAGCACAGAACAGTCAGGCAGCTTTGACTGGGAGAATGAGTTCAATTTCTGATTAAGCACACAAACACACTTGAAGATGGTGTATGCTTTGCGGCTTTTAAATGCTGTGGAACATCCTCTATCTTCAGCATTTCGAAAATGGTGTTAGGTTCGTCTCTCTTAAGAGCATCCAATGCCTCGCCAAGTTCTATTTCATTTCAGTGGCGGGCATGATAGCACATTTTTCTTGTTTTAACTGGTGGCGGGAGTCTCTTAAACTCCAATACTGACCCTCTCCTGCTGCAGCCGATTTAGTATTCTGCCCTGTCGGCAGGGGAGGGTGTGCCAAACTGTGTAAATGTCTTTGCGCTAGCCTTTGTGGCACCCCGTTTGATGCATCGCTTAAAATCCTTCTTTAGTAGAGTCTAATAAACCTGTGTACTCATTTACTCACCCATTTCATCAAATTCAGCGACAGACATGGACCGCTTTGGAATAGCTGCATCGCGTATATCTTCAATTTCACGCAAGGCTGCCAATGTTTCGAGGTTTGGCTTATTCAGTGTAATTTCAAATGGGATTTTTCCCTGCCGCACCGATTGGCGCACAAAAATGGTGATAGCAGTGGTCATATTCATCCCCAATTCGGAAAATAAGCTTTCAGCTTGTTCTTTCAGTTCCTTATCCATACGGATGCTTAAATTAACAGTATCAGCACTCATATAATCACCTCCTTCAGAATCTTTATATACACATTAGCATATTGTATGTGCTGTACCAATATATTGCACCAGTATTGCACTTCATTCCCTTGGGTGTTAGTTTATGATTAAGCAGGAGGTGGCGATAGCGCTTATAAACCAAGTGAGCCTTTTTGACAAGAACGACGAGCCGGCAAGTCAGCAAATCACTGAATTTGTTAGCTCTTCTTTGTGGGATAATTTAGAAAATTATTTGCAACAGACTCATAAATCAAAACCAAAGGCAGCGTATAGCGCCTGTTTGTTGGATGGTGGCAACTGGGAGGGCTGGAATGTCAAGTACAAAAAAAGCGGCAAAGCTCTATGTACACTCTATCCAAAGCAAGGATATTTTTCTGCGCTCATTCCCGTTGGTTTGAAAGAAATCAATGATGTAGAATTATTACTGCCTAGTTGCAGCGAGTATACTCGGGATTTGTTTAACAACACCAGACTAGGGCATGCTGGAAAATCTCTTGCTGTTGAGGTTTAGAGTGAAAATGCTTCAAGATATCAAGAGGTTTATTGAGCTTCGCACGGTTAAGATAACCAATACGCCAAACTCAAAGGAACAAGCAAGTGGCGATCGGCTCCGTAAAATGCAATTCTCAAAAGTTGTTCCGTTGTACATTCAAAACGTGGAGAAAAAAGGACGGACAAAAAATGATGTTGATGCTGTCATTTTTTGGTTGACTGGCTATGATGAGCGTGGCATGAATGATCAACTTGGAGAGGGTGAAGATTTCGAGTCATTTTTTGCTGGTTCTCCACAGATCAATGCAAATGCGGACAAAATCACAGGTGTGGTATGCGGTGTTAGCGTTGAAGAAATTGAAGATCCAGTTGTGCAAAATGTGCGGCGGCTGGGCAAATTGGTAGACGAGCTGGCAAAGGGCAAGGATATGGGAAAAGAGTTGCGTGCACAATTTGGCTTGGCAATCCGGTATCCGGGCGACAATGCCAGTGCAGAGTTTTCCTGGAGCCTTGACAAGGCTTCCCATTTGAGCCTCGCATGAACCAGCAGGCTGCGTAGAATGTTGTTGTGTGGCTGGTTTATCTTAATAAAAATTCTACAAAACAAAGTATGATATTGGCCAGCGCTCATATTTTGAGATTATAATCCATTTCTTCGATAAATGCTTTTGCCGCAAAAGATAGATTAACATTCCTCATTCTTACCAATCCAATATGCCTGCTTGGCAGTTTTTCATTGAATTTTAGTTCACGTAATTCGTGCTGGTCTAGCAAGTCTTGTGCGTCTTCTCTTATTGTTGCAGCTATCCCAAGTCCAATTTTGGCAAATCCGGATAATAGTGAAAGGCTGCCAAGCTCTATTGTAGGTTGGACTTCAACTCCTTTGTTCATCAGGAATATATCCATTTGGTTTCTGGTGTTGCTCGCCTTTTCGAGCATTAAAACTGGATAATTTCTCAAATCGCCTAACTCCATTGTTTTATCTGCCAAATCCTTGTATTGGCCGCCGACAACAAAGCAGTCATGTATTGTTTTAACAGGCATTATGTCAAGCAGATCGTCTTCTTCAATTGGGAGGTTTACAAAAGCAATGTCGACTGCCGCACGCTTTAGCAGCTCAATTGATTCTTGTGTAATGCGATTTGTCACCGAAATCCGGATATTAGGGTGTTTGTTGTTGAATTTTTCTAGGATGGGAATCAAGAACAGGCTGCATATAGTATCTGACGCCCCTATTTTTATGATGCCTGAATCAAGTTCCATCATCTCAGCAAATTTTTTCTGGGCATTTTCAATAAGCAGAATAGCATCGTCAATGTGGGAGAATAAAACATCGCCTTCAACTGTCAAATTTACTCCACGAACGCTGCGGTCAAACAGCTTGCCTCCGATTTTATTTTCCAACTGTATTATTGCCTGGGAAACTGCAGATTGTGAGACAAACAGCTTTTTCGCGGCTTTAGAAATACTTCCGATCTTGGCTACCTCGCGGAAAACTCTGAATAGTTCGAGGTCAATATCCATGCCATCATTTCTCCTTATGGATACCATTAAAAAGATTAATATTACTTATGATGTTCTTTTGCATTATAATATAATGTGTTTCTGGAATAAAGACAATAACAGATTATATCACGAAAGGCAGGGCATAATTATGCGAATGACAGGCACACTCGCACGCGGCATACGCACTCCTATGATAAATAGAGGGGACGATTTGGCTCAGATAGTAGTTGATTGCGTTCTCGCTGCCGCAAAAGAAGAAAACTTTACACTAAACGACAAAGACGTTGTTGGGGTTACAGAGGCAGTAGTCGCCCGCGCCCAAAATAATTACGCAACCAGTGACCAGATCGCAGAAGATATTCGCGCGAAATTTCCCAGTGGGGTTGTTGGCGCAGTTTTTCCAATCTTTTCGAGGAATCGATTTGGCAACCACCTTAGCGGCATTGTTAAAGGTTGCGACAAACTATATTTGATGTTGTCCTACCCGTCAGACGAAGTAGGAAACAGTCTTTTTGACGACGAGCTACTAAGCTTGTCTGATGTCAATCCCTATTCCGACGTGCTAGATGAGAAAACATACCGCAAGAAATTTGGATATGACAACAAGCATATTTTTACTGGAATAGATTATGTGGAATTTTACAAATCATTTGGTGAGAATATTGAGATTATTTTCGCTAATGATGTGCGGTCTATACTGGATTATACGAAAAATGTCCTATGCTGTGATATCCACACGCGTTTTACTTCAAAACGCTTGCTGCTAGAAGCAGGGGCGGAGATTGTTTATGGGCTTGACGACGTTTTGTCAAAACCGGTAAATGGCAGCGGATACAACGAAAAATATGGGCTTCTTGGCGCCAACTCAAACCCTGGTGACACATTGAAGTTGTTTCCAAGAGACTGCGACAAACTGATAGATGAAATATCTGCAAAGCTTAAGAAAGCTACTGGCAAACAAATTGAGGTTATGGTTTATGGAGATGGCGCTTTTAAAGACCCCGTTGGAAAAATATGGGAGCTTGCTGACCCGGTAGTCTCTCCTGCGTTTACAGCTGGGCTTGAAGGAACGCCAAACGAACTTAAACTGAAATTTTTGTTGGATGACAAACTTGCCGGAGTGCCGAAATCCGAGCAGTATGAAGCCGTAGTCGAAGCGATTAAAACAAAAAGCGGCGGATCTCTTGGCACCACCCCAAGAAGATATACTGATCTGCTAGGCAGTTTGTGTGATTTAATAAGCGGCTCTGGAGATAAAGGGACGCCTGTGGTACTGATTCAAGGGTATTTTGACAATTACGCATCGTAAAAGGTCGACTTCGCCTGCTTCTTGACAGAGTAGGAGAGGGAGATGGAGCAGGCAAGGAGGGAGTCTGGGATGCACACGGCTCCAGAGGAAAGTATCAAGCTGGCCATCGAACGGGAAAAGATGGCCAGCCTTGCCGCAGTTGTGCAAGGTTTGGAAAAATACAAAGATACAAAGAAGAAATTGCGCCCAGCCGTAAATGCTATGGAAAATGAGCCGTGTCTGCAGGTAGATATGGCTCATTTTCCTTGCTTTATAAAGACCTTTGTGCCTCTTTTTCCTGTTTGGCGGCGAGGTTTCTTCCAATTAGGATACATATTTTTCATATGATAGATATATTTCTCGTGAATGTAGGATTGATCGCTTAGGAAACAGGTTGAGGAAAAGTAACAGCTGTGGCTATAGGCGATCTAGGGAATAATCAATTGAAGAAAGAGTTTTATAAAACGCAAAAACACTCCACTAGGATTGGTGCCGGCTCTTGAGTTGCTTGCGCCCTTTTTCATTGCCATTTTGCTGAATGTGAACAGCCTAATACTCTCTGGCGGGGAAAAACGTCCTTACCTCAAGCCTAGCGCCCAAGCCAGCCACACTAGGCTAATACAGTCTTTTAGCAAGGAGCGAGCGGCTGGCAGCGATAAAGGAGCATGTGGCGCAAATAACACTGGGCGGCAATGTCAGGTATGAGCCATGCAAATACAGCTACAGGGAATTGGCTGAGACGAAGGACATTCTCGAAAGCTTCTTTTTAAGCGAAGGTACGCCAGCAATAGAAGACAGCGTATATGGCATTGCCAATAGTGGCGGAAAAGAAAACCGTATTGTTGTCTATTTGAAAGAATACACAGATGAGAGCATCATGGAGTATAAAAGCAGCTTTCTTGACTTGAAGTGTATTGTTTTCACCCAAGGGTTTCCAGCATTTTTGGAGTAGACGTTGGATACGAAGCACATAGGTGTTGGCAATAGGATCTGCTTCCAACACTTCGGTTCCAATGGGCATTAGCGCTGTCTTCATCTTCATGAAATATAAACGCACATTTCATTTGTTTAGTAGAGTCAACAGCAATCGAAAGTCATTGTTTAGCCACCAATCTTGGCTACAATTTCAATGAGTATCCATCAAACTCCAATTTTTTAATAAAAATAGGTGAAACACTGCCAGGTTATTTTTGCTATCATGCAACTTCAATAGCCAATCCTTTTTTTTTAGGGAATACTCTTAACATGCCAGAAATATTGAACACATTGAACCTTCGTGCCATATTAGGGTATTAGACATTGTTTCTGCAAAAACAAACCATGGAGCCACATAAATGAACCAATATGAAATCCTGATATGTTGGAATGCCGCAGTATTCTTGCTCTATGGCTTTGACAAGCTCATGGCGGTAAAAAAGATGCCTAGAATCAGCGAGTGGGCCTTGCTCTTTACAGCAGCATGCATGGGAGCTCTTGGAGCATTGCTTGGAATGAAGGTTTTTCACCACAAAATCAAGAATAAAAAGTTTGTGGCAGCCTTGCCTTTGTTGCTGTTTGCCAACATATTGCTTGTCCTGCGGATTTACTTGATGCAGCATGCCTCTTAGCTTGATTCGAGCCTATGATAAACTATCTTGCCACCGCAAAATTTTACATAAGGCAGGTTCTTTCGCCACAGTTTTAGCGCATGCCATCTATGGCTTCTCCACAGTTGAGCAGAAATACAGGGAAAACGGATTTTAGCAAGGAAACCCAGCCATTCTCAAAAAAGCTCGATATAGCTGCCAATGTCGTCGTGGAGCCTACCTGCAGCATGTTTGCCTCTTCTTGGGCATTCCGTTTGCTGTCCCATGCCAAAAAAAAATCATTACGGAACCAACTTCCTAATTGTCGTGCAATTCCAGGCAAATCAATAGTTTTCAATATGCTATTTAAATAAACAAAAAAATAATTGATGGTGTTGCCTGCAGGATTACATTTTTTATTTTTTTGCGGTATAATGTAAATGATGGATATCCATAATGTTTTGGCAAATCGCCAGAAGTTTCGGAAATATGAAAAATCTACTCCGGTAGGTTGCATTAATACTCTGGCCCAATATGAAAACAAGAAAAGCAGAAATATTGTTATCCATTTGTTATCTGCATTTATTTCGGTATATACTATCAATCTTTGGCTTGTTAACTGTTCTATTTAATTAAAGCTTTGAGGATTGGATAATTGGAAGTGATAGTTGTTTATACATCCGAATTTGTATAGGGTGTAATTGATTAGTGTGAGGTTATTTATGCTAGAAAATGGTATTCCGTATGATAATGATAGAGCAGCGATACAAAACAAGATAAAACAGATGAACTTGGCGAACATTGAAGTAGTCCACTCTTTGTACGGAAATGGGGTTGTTATCCAGAATGATGAGAAGTATTTAGACATCACCTTTTCAATTGGCGAAAAGAGGTTTATTTTTCCTGATGCTTTTGATGGTTTTTTAGTAGCCACAGACCCAGAAGTCTCAAAAACTATTACCGGATTGCTTCAAGAGATCCAAGAGGTCCAAAAACTTGAAGAGATGATCCGGATAGAAAATGAGAGGAAGAGGGAACTTGAGCTGCAAAACAGCATATTGGTCGCCAACACTAAAACTAAATCGTCCGCTCCGAAAACAAATCAACGTGAAAACATTGCATTCAAATGCAATTATTGCGACGGAGGCCAGTCAGAAGGACTAATCGGTTTTAGTGGAGTATGCACTGACGAAACTATAAAAAACAATATCGAAGTTGATCGCAGGACATGGTGCAAGTCAAATGATTGCCCTTGTTTCCAGTATCATAACAATCAAATAACGAGAGAGCAGCTAGAGGCATCGAGTTTTGTCTGTTATGAAAGCCGGATGCTTGCAGATTGGAAAGCATATGCTGGCATTATCCAAAATGGCGATAACAAAGGCCGGACAATGAAACTGACAAAAGTCCAAACCAATAGCCTCTGTATCTTGACCACCCGCAATCCTGGCAGTCCAGAGAAGTCCAGGTTCATATTTGCAGTATTTTTAGTCGACAATGCATTTGTCGGCGACAGCCATGAAGAAGGCTATGTCAGCACAAATTCGAGTTACAAGCTAGTGCTTTCACCATCTGAAGCGCAGTCAATACTATTTTGGAATTACCATGCGAATGCGAGTAAACCAGAAAATCCGGTATGGAGCTCTGGTTTGCACAGATATATAAAAAATATCCAAGCTGCGCAAATATTGCGTGATATTGCCAATATTAAAGCCGATGCGCCTGATCGGGAATTTGCGTTGGATTTATTCAACCATTTTTGTGAAATTAACCAGATAACCGAAACTCAATTGGAAGAGCCGGTTGGAGCTTTGCAAATCCAGAAAAATTTTAATAGTGAATAAGCAACAAATAGTGCAGTAGAACCCTTGTAATAAAGAAACCGAAGTTTTTTGGCTGTGTTTGAAGGTTGGCATGGATAAACAGCCATTTGTGAATAATAATGGTATCGCGAAACCAAGTTCAGGCAACCGGTTTTTAACGAGGCCGGATGAAGATATGTTCATGAAAAAAAAGTGTCGCTTCCTCGAAAGCCAACACTTTTTTTTCAGAATATTTAAAAAAGATTTCAACACTTATCTCAATTGCTTTCCGCTGAAGGCGACACATTGGAATTGGCCAAGTATGCCTTGGTATCTATCTGGGTATTTGACCGTGTACATGTCAAAACTGCGTTGCCCAAAGTAGAAGACACCATCTGTATAAAAAAATATCTCGTTTCCTACCTGGTCGATAAAAATTGCGTCTTTTCCACTTTCACTAACGAGCTCAAGCACAATGGACAGCATTTTCTTGTGTCTGTTGGCAGCTACTGCCTCATCGTTATAATTTCCACAGGAGAAGGTGAGTATTTCGTTGACATATAATTGGTCGAAAATGAAACATGTCTTATGGTAATTTGACGGATGCCACTCATGGTATTCTTCTTTTCTATAACTAATGCGCATTTTAATGTCAGGGTTAAATTTATACAGCGAAAAACCCCGATCCAGGTCGCTTCTCGCGCCTACCTCAACAGACACACTTTTTAAAGCGTTTATATAGCTTATAGGCATGTTATATACTTCCTTGTTGTGAAAAATATTCATTCCTGGCAAGGATACTCCCGCCTCAAGCCACGCCATGTGGTTTCTTTTTCCATGCGGCAGGTTCTCCTCAACACTGCGTACGCATAAATGGCGCAAGCATCCCGACAAGAAAGAGCCAGTTCCTCTTCGCAAAGCTATCCAAAGGTTTGTGTGCCGCTGTCCCTGCAAGCCAGGGCGCTTAACCACAAACCACAAAGCTGCAGACAGGAGGGGAATCCGCAGGAGTCAAAATAATTGGGCAACGCAGCCAGCAAGAGCCAATCAGGGTATGTGTATAGATTTCGATTCAAGCTTGCTTCAAGCCTCAGAAGGCCAAACTGCGGGTTCTTGAAACAAGCGAAACCATAACGGACTTGGTTTTATGATAAAATACTGGCGCCTTTAGATGAATAGCCGCTCGCAGGCTGAGAAATACTGCTATACTCACTTAATACAGCGTGTATAAATCATATTTGTTTGTCAATATATGATAACAAATTTATCTATGATACCATGTCTTGAATTGGCGTTTTTGACTGTATCGATCCTATATTGTTCTTGAGTAATTAATTAGGTTGAACTGAAGGGAAAAAAGAACTCTACTACATGCGCAGAAATGATAATAGTTTTTCTATTGCAGCAAGATAGCTTGGTTCTTAGTGAATAAAAAATTTCTATGCCTACCTTGTTTATTCCTGCAAAAGAATAATCACAATCGAATAATTCATAATTTGCTTGGCGCAATGTCAATTTGTCTATAACAAACAACAACTCTATATTAACCATAGGGAAAACAATTGCAATGCATATTTGAATGAAAATTTCAAAAAATGTTGTCATAATCCAATAAGCGCAGGCGTTTGTACTGTTTAGAGACAAACACCAGGTATTGTGCGGGAAGACAGCCCGCTTTGAAGTTGTTTCCACTGTGGGATTTCTTTGCTGCCAGGTTATGCCACTTATATAAAACTTGCAGCCAGCCTAAGACGCTGAAGAGCGCTACAATGCAAGACAGGAAATGCTTCATGAATAGTTTTTTCGCTGTGAGTTGCTGAAAGCCAGGTGGGTGGCTGCGCTTTAGGTTTGCAGTGATTATGAGATATCCATCCTCAAAAAGAAGCTGCTATTAGCGTAAACAATAGGGCGAATCTAATTTTTTGGATTTTGCGCCAGTCTTTATAATTCATTTCCAGAGCTTGGGTTCTTGCCTTGCTTTGCCAAAGTTGCTATGAAGTTAGCTACAATACAACTCTCACTTGGCTTTTGCTAGAAAGCAAGTATATCGCACTGCTTGCAATGTTTGTTCGCAACAAACGATCTTATTGCATCAAACAGAAAATAATCTTATGCTTTGGCTTTTTTTACTGGTAAAATGCATGCAAAATAATAATTTGTCCAATTAGTATTGAACAATTTGCGTATTTAATATATTCTAAG
This sequence comes from Eubacteriaceae bacterium, assembly GCA_009782875.1. Lineage (GTDB taxonomy): Bacteria > Bacillota > Clostridia > Eubacteriales > Anaerofustaceae > WRIE01. The sequence goes on from WRIE01000071.1 coordinate 12,544, forward strand.
TAATAGTGCATGAATGAGCTTTCAGGCACTATTAGTATCTTTAGGCGCCATATAATTATGCTTCGTTTAGCCTGCATTCAATTTAGCAAATGGCGCTTGAAGCGTTGCAACCATGGCAATCGCCTGTTCGACACAAGGAGTATTGCCAAGTTCCAAAAAAATGCACATCTGTGGGCTGCTATGCAAACAGCTCACGACTGAGGAGGTAAAATGACCGAAGATCTAAAAAAACTGTATGACGAAAGAGTCAACCGTTTCAAAACAACAGTGGACTTGCAGGAACCTGATCGAGTCCCGCTGATCAGCCCAGCTACTTTTTGGGCGATTTCTTATGCTGGCTACACATACAGCGAGCTGGTTGAGGATTATGACAAAGAAGCAGACGCTTATTTGAGAGCAAACCAGGACTTTTATTATGATGGATTCAGAAGCGTAGGTGTCAGCCATTCAATTAAACTCCATATGGAATTGGGAAGCCACCAAAGCTTTATATCTCCGAATGGCGTAACCCCGCAACATGGCGAGAGCTCCAGCATGGAAGCTGATGAGTATGATGAATTCATAGCCGATCCTTTCCGTTTTATAGCCAACAAAATCGCTGTCAGAAAATTGGATGCGTTCCAAGTAGATGACGAGGAAGAAGTCTACAAATCAATGGTCAGGATTTTCCAAAAACCAGGCGAAGTCAGATCAAAGCAATATGTCGAAAACCATATCACAGAAAAAACTGGTTTGCCACGCGTAACCGGACGCAACATGAGCCATCCAATCGACCAGTTCTTTGACTATGTTCGTGGATTTGCCCCGACAATGACTGACCTTAGACGCCGTCCAGAAAAGGTTCTGGCAGCTCTTGAAGCAATGTATCCATATGCCGAGCGCCAATTCCCGAAACCAGACACGATGGAGCCGTTCCCATGGGTAGCCGACATGCACCATCTCGCTAAATTCCTGCCAGCGCCATTGTTTGAGATGCTCTATTGGCCGTTCTACCGCAAATCAGTTGAAACTACTTTTGCCGCAGGCTCAAGATTCCTGTCCAACTTTGAAGGGCCATGGGAGCACGTATATGACATTATCCAAGATTTGCCTGCAAAAAGCATGATTGGAATCATCGACCCGCCTGAGGTCGAGCTGTTCAAGAAGAGATTTGGCAACAAGTTCACAATCCATTGCGCCCTCTCTAGTGGAGTGCTTAGATCTGGAAATATTGATGCATGCATCGAAGAAGCCAAAAAAGTTATCGATGGCGCAGCGCCAGGCGGCGGATTTGTTTGGGGCTCAAGAATGTCCCTTATCGCTCCTGGTGACGCAGATCCAGATGTGTTGCGCGCAGTAAACAAATATGTGTTTGAGAACGCTACTTACTAAGGAGGGTTTATGAAAGAAAGAGATATCTATTCATTAGTCGAAAGATACGTAGCTGAGTTTTTCCCTGATCTAGAAGGCGAAGCTCGCCAACAACGCATTGAAGCCCTCTGTGCTTCATTTATGAATGTTTAAGGCTTAATAATAGCTTATATGGAGAAGGCTGCCCAAGCGCAGCCTTCTTTTTAAAAAAATCCTTACTTGCACAATGGTGCTACGAATCCCTAATTTACGTTATAGAATTCTCGATATCGGAGGGTTTTTCGGTTTTTAAATGCCAAGTCTAGTATTATTTCCACTTTCTCAAGATG
>WRIE01000072.1 GCA_009782875.1 Eubacteriaceae bacterium
CGCTTGGATATTTATTTCTCATATAATGGTAAACAGCCTTTTTAGCGTTATTATACCATTTATCGACATTTATGGACATATTAAACAGCCTCTAAAGCCATATTTTTGTATCGTGGCCTCTGTGCTTTCCTTATAATACTCTGTTAATTGTACCGGGGCCATATCCTTTGTTTTTTCATAAATCGCATGCTGGATTTGATTGACCTCCTGCTCTATTTTGCAAATCGTTTTCATCTTCAATCACCTCCATTGGCGGTAGATTTCAACGGCGCGAATAGCCGTTCAAAGCGTTAATGTAAGCTGTCCCGATTTTCGTTTTCCGCTTAACGATGTGCTGAAAGTTCATACTGATAATAACAAGCATTTACGGGCATCGGCTATATTGCCTAGGCAGCATGTAAAGTTTTTCCAAGCAGCTGTTTGGGCTTGTCAAAGAACAGCAAACCACATCCTTTTTTGCTGCCCGCCCCATCTAGTTTAGTTATACACCAAGACGGGATATACTGCGCTAGACAAACAACAGCTTAAGCGGATAAATTCGCGGTTCATGGACCCTTGCTACTAATCACCATAAATCTCATTGTAATTGTATGCCCAAATGCTGGCTTAACACGTTGCCAGGATGAAATCCACCTTCAAACAACTTTACAGAAAGTTAATGCCAAAGAAAAACTAAACCGATTGGCATTTTGCGCATAGACAGCCAGGATACCTGTACAATAGATTGTAGCTAGCCACTTCAGCTGGCGCTTGGGTAAATTGCCCGTATTATTTAATATTGAAGGGAGCCTTAGCTTTGTCACTTGACGATGGAAGATATTCAATAGGCAGGCCTGAGTACTACTTGCCGCTGCCACACCTTGGAATGGCGCTGGAGCGCATCGGTTTGGATCCAAATGGGGATTATTCGCCCAGCAAGGAAAACTTGCAGAAGTTAATGTTAGCCCATGTTATGGCTATACCTTATGAGACTTTGGATTCATGCGACTACAACCGTAAGGTGGACTTTGCGCCTGAGTACTTGTTTGAGAAATTTGTCCTTAACCGCAGGGGAGGGTATTGTTACGAAATTAATGGTTTTTTCCAATCTATACTGGAAGGTCTAGGTTATGAATGCTCCCCCCTTGCCGGCCGCCTGCTTTTTGGCAGGGAAGTTTACATCCCCATGCGCCACCGGACGACAATCGTTATGATAGAAGGCAAGCGCTACCTTTGTGATGTGGGGTATGGCGCAGGATGCGCTGAAGGCCCTGTAGACATTGACGAGCCAGGCATCCAAGATATCTGCGGATACAATTTTTCGATCCGCCACCATGATGGAGCCCAGTTTGGGGATATCACGCTGGTCAAGCATGCGCCAGACGGCACAGAATCAGATTTTTACTGTGTGTATCTACATCCGCATACCTTGCTTGAGTTTGTCCACTCAAACGAAGTCGCACAAAACAGCGACAGGCGTGTTGTCCGGCTTCGCACTGAGACAGGCAGCATTGTTGTCGATGGAACAACCTTCCGCAGGAAAGTGGGCAATGAAGTCTTTGAGGAAGAGATCGCCAGCTATCCTCAGTTATATAGGATTCTCACAAGGGAGTTCAACATGATAGTGCCACGTTGGTCCTTTAGCAATTCTTGGCCAAAGGAGATGGCTTTTGACGAGGCAGAGTGCAGAAATGAGGCTGCCCGCAAAGTATGGTTTGATTGAGCAATTTTGAATCGTTTTTGTTGTTTTCTTAAAATCCAAAAGTGCCCCATCTGGGGCACTTTTTTAGTTGCTTGTCAGCCTTCATTCTCTGGAAGGTCTGTTGGGATGGTTTCAAGTTGTATTCTTGCCGGAGCCTCCTCTTGCTCTTGTTCTTGAACCTGTTCTTGTTCTTGTACTTGTTCTTGTACTTGTTCTTGTACTTGATCTTGATCTTGCCCTTGCTCTTGTTCTTGCCCTTGTTCTGTTGACTCCAATGGCATCGGCGAACTTGTGTCAACCAGTTGCTGCAAAACAGCTTCCAGCTGGGACATTCGTTGCCCGTATAGCGCCCAATCCCCGTTCTTTAAAGCATTTTGGGCTTCGTTGTACAGCTTTTGGGCTTCCAAAGCCAATTGGTTTGACGGGGTTGCCACCTCGCCACCAGGTTTTTCACCCGGCGGGGTTTCTGGTGTTGCCGCTGCGACTTTGCCAAAAATAGACTCAAGGGCTTGCGTCAAAGTGTCCGCCATTACAATCTTGTCAGCATAGCTGATAATAACCTTTTTGACTTCAGGTATATTGCGCTCGCTGCTGGTTGCCTGGATATATATCGGCTCAACATAAAGGACGCTGTTGTTGATCGGTATAGTCTGCATATTGCCCCTCAATATAGTTGCCCCTTGCTGGGCAAGCAAGTTGAGTTGGGGGGCGATAACCGTGTCTTGGTCTATCCTCTTTTCAATCTGCATAGGGCCGTATACCACGCTTTGTTTCGAGAACTGGTAGACAACCAGCTCTCCGTAATTGTCTCCGTCACACATACCAGCAAGCCAAGAAACCATGTTGTCCTTGCCAAGGAGGGTATAGGGGATCATAAGGAGAAACTCCTCTTCACTCTTGTCGGGAAGCTTCATTATGATGTAGGAAGCGTTGACTTCAACAGGGTCTGTCGACCCTTGGAAGAGCTGTGTGGCGACTTGCCAAGTGTCCTCTTTGTTGTAGAACACTCCAGGGTTTTTCATATGGTGGGAGCCATACATTTTCGCTTGCACATCAAATAGGGCCTCGGAGTATCTCATGTGGGATTTGATCGATTCCGGCATCTGGGACATTGGTTTGAAGAGGTTTGGGAAAATGCCCTCATATGCCTTGGCGATTGCGTCATCTTCCTCAGCCAGATAGAAAGAGACATCCCCATTATAGGCATCCACGACTACTTTCACTGAGTTGCGCAAGTAATTGTTTCCATAACTGTCGTACGGCTGTGAATAAGGGTATTTGTTTGTTGTGGTTAGGCCATCCATGATCCAATACAAGTTATTGTCTGCTATCACGATATATGGATCCTCGTCATAAAGGAAAAACGGCGCTATTTTCTTGACCCTTGTGACTACATCCCTGTTTATCAAGATTTTGGACTCATTGGTGACATCAGTAGACAAAAACATCTTTGCAGTGCCGTATTTTATCGAAAATGCGAACTTGTTGAGCAAAGACAATTGAATGCCGGCTCTGCCGGAATACACATTTTCCACATTGTCGGAGCCGGAAGGGTAGTCGAACTCTTTGGCTTTTGTGTTGACCACGACATAGTTGTGGGTGATTTCGCCAAAGTAAATCCGTGGCTGCTCAACCGCCAAGGCAGGGTATGCTGTAACGGTTGGGATGTCCCTTGATATAAGCGCCGGCTGCCCGGTGGCTGTGACCTGGTTTACGGGCGACACTGCCACCCCGAATCCATGTGTATATTTGAGCTGGGTATTGATCCAGTTTTGGGCGGTTGAGGCGAGCCTCCTGGTTTCCATTTCCCTTGGTGACAGGAAGACTTGGATATACTCGCCATTCAGCATATAGCGGTCGACATCAATGTCGTTAAAATAGTAGTATGGCCTGATGGCTTGCAAGGAATTGTAGGTGTCTTGGGTGGGCCTGTAGTCGTTTATCGGGATATTGTTGATTGTGACTTTGTTGGCTTCAATGTCCTCTGCTGTAAGGCTATAGTCAACATCAAAAAATATCGCTTGGACATCATCAATGCCATACGCTTTCTTTGTATACTCCAAGTGGAATGATATATAATCCGACTCTCTTGAGAATTGGTTCGGGGCGACAATATAGGTCTCATAACCCCACAATACTAATGAGCCAGCCATATTTGCTATTATAAAGGCTGCCAGTGTTATCGCCAAAGGCTTGATGTTTTTCTTGCGCCCAAAGACCATAAGGCATCCTGCTGCGATAAAGCAAAATCCAATCCTTACCAGGTAGAAAGGCTTCAGCACGTTGACATCAGTATATCCTGCCCCGTATATCAAATTTCCTGGCGAGGAGACTATCTTGAATCTGTTCAGGTAGTAGTAGACAGCCAAGAGCAAAAAAAAGCCTACCGCGAACAAAGACACTTGGATGCGCACGGCATCCCAGACGGCTTCCAAAGCGGGCTTGTAGTCCACATCATCCCCGTGTTTCTTTTCTACCACCAATTTACTGGTTTTTGTGTACAGTGTCACAGCGATGGAAATGAGGGCTACGAAAAAGAGCCCTGCTATGCCCATTGACAAAAGGCTGTTGTAGAACGGCAGCTTAAAGACAAAAAAAGATATGTCCTTTCCAAAAACCGGGTCAACAACACCGAAATCTACAGAATTCGAAAAGAACAGCCACTCCTGCCATAACCTGCCAGCTACTGATATTGAAAGGACTAGCGCCGCAAGAATCCCCAATAAATAAGGCATAGCCTTTGTTAGCTTGCTGGGAGTTTTCACTATCCGGCTATTGGAGAAAAACAGCTTTGCAAGCACCTTGAAACTAATGCAGCAGGCAATAGCGAAAATGACAAACAACGGGCTTGCCAATTTGAGTTTTGTCACAAGCTCGGTGAAAAAGACTTGCCTGTAGCCCAACTCCCCAAACCAAAGCCAATCGATGTAGAAATTGTTGATTAAAACAAAGACCATCGTTATAACAGCCAAGAAAAGGATAACAGAGACTGCAATGCCTTGCAGGGGTTTTTTCTTTGGTGTCTTAGCTTGCATATTTATCAATCTCCCCGGTCTTGAATTGCTTTGCGTCCGGCAACTTTTCAAAGAACTCTCGCAACCAATTAGCTAATATGGGGACAGAGCCTAGCGCTTGGGTTTCAACATTAATGACTATAACCGGGTCATGGAGGCTCATGCGCATTAGTATCCACGCGCCAAGCGCTGTAGCATTGATGCGCACACCTTCATAATTTGGCTCCTCGATCTCCCAGCCATTGGTGTTTTCAGCTAATGACGAGAAAGCTTTTATTACTCCTGCCCCTGCTTTCTTGAAGTCCTCGCTGGCGATATCAATGCGCGCTTCAAACTCATATCTGGGGTCCTCGTATCCTGCAAGGTCGCTTGAAAGGCTTTTGCCCTCTTTTGCCAAAGAAGCAAAGCGGGCTAGGACCCTCACAGCCAAGTATGCCCCATCATCAAGGAACCTGTTTTCCTTCAGCGCGCAATGGCCGCTGGTCTCAATGGCCATTTGGGAGTCGATGCCTTCTTCATTGAGGCTTATAGCTTTTTTGATGACGTTGTTATAGCCTCTCATATATCTGCAATGGACGCCTCCCCTGTCTTCTATGAAGCTTTTCAGGGATATGCTGGTCACTGAGTCAGTCACAATTGTAGTATTTGGATAGTCTGCCAGGATAATCGATGACATCAAAGCGATGAGTTTGCTGCGCCCGATTATCCCGCCTCCTTTGTCGATAATGGCAGCCCTGTCTACATCAGTATCGAATATGATGCCCAAATCGGCTTTTTCTGCCTTGACAATCTCCGCAAATTCGCTTAAGGCGTTTAAATCCTCTGGATTGGGCACATGCCCGGAAAATGTGCCGTCAGGCTCTATGAACACACTGCCGGAAGTGTTGGCGCCCAAAGTTTTCAACACTTTGTCCACAAAAAAACCGCCGCTGCCGCCGCCTGCGTCAACTATAATTTTAAATCCTTTAAAAGGGGCTTTTAATCCCGTTTTTTGCTGGATTAACCTTGCCAGGTTTGCGGCATAAACATCGAGATAATCCACTTTGTGTGAAGCGTTGTCAATGTTGGGGCCTACACTCACTGTTGCTGCAATATCCAACAATTCAGCGATGTCGCTTGCGTCTGTGCCGCCGCTTTTCGTGAAGAATTTGAAACCATTCCTGTCAGCCGGCAAATGGCTGGCAGTGACCATCACTGCCCCGCTGCAGTCCAGCTCGCTGTCTTGGGTGGATTCAAACATTGCAGGGGTGGTGCATATGCCAAAGTCATAGACCAAACTTGCCCCTTGGGAGTACAGGCCTTTTGCCAAATGCACAGACAGTTCGGCGCCGGTCAGCCTTGGATCCCTGCCGATTGAGACTTTTGGGCTGCTGAAGCCTTTTGACTTCAAAAAAAGCGCAAATGCTGCGCCAATCGCAAAAGCAACATCATTGGACAGCTGCAAACCTTCGCCCATTGCCACACCCCTGATATCCGAGCCATTCTGTAATTTAGTAAAATCCATTACATACCCCTCCTTTATTTCACCTAAGATTAATTAGAGTGCTGGTTAATTAAATGATATTATTATATTTAGTGTTGACATTTGCTGACATTATAACATATTGGAGGCAAAAATCATGTTGTATTCCAGCTTGGAATCTTGTATGGATGTTGCCATCAGCGAGGCAAAAGCCGCTTACAGCGAGGGCGAAGTGCCGGTTGGAGCCGCCATATTCGACGGTTCCGGGACTCTTGTGGCGAAATCCCATAACACAGGCAAGAAGCAAGCCAATCCCCTTATGCATGCTGAAATGAGAGCATTGCATGAGGTGTTCGCTTCACATGGGGCGGGCAAACTCGCCGATATGTCGATCTTTGCCACATTAGAGCCTTGCCCCATGTGTATGGGGGCTATAATTCAAGCTGGTTTGGGCACCCTATGCTACGGGGCCCCTGATTTCGCTTATGGCGCAGCAGGGGGGTTTTTTTCTTTGCAGTCCCACCCAAGCGCAAAGAAACTTGCGGTGTATGCAGGGATAAAAGAAGAGGAATGCTCAAAGCTGCTTTCCGGTTTCTTTGCAGAGATTAGAAAAGCGGGGCAATGATTGAGACAAGGAGCGGGAAACTTGGCACAGAATTACTACTTTGACAATGCGGCATCTAGCATGCCTTACCCGGAAGTGGTCAAGCGCGTTGCAGAAACTATGGCGATAAATTACGCAAACCCGTCATCCCTCCACTTTGCGGGGCAGTCTTCCATGGCTGTCATTGAAAAAACACGTGAAATTGCAGCCAAAGCAATTGGTGCAAACCCGGCCCAAATTTGCTTCACATCCTCTGGCACGGAAGCAAACAACATGGCGATGCTTGGTTTTTGCCGAAGCTTGCCAAAGCCTGCCCATATTATAACGAGCGCAATTGAGCACAGTTCGCTTCTTGCTCCGGCAAGCCAGCTGGAAAAAGAGGGGTATAGGCTCACCTATCTCAAGCCAGGGCAAGATGGCATTATCAGCCCAAGATCCCTACTGGCTGCGATAACGCCAGACACCAAGCTGGTCTCTATTATGCATGCCAACAACGAAACGGGGGTTGTGCAGGATATTGCGGCAATGGCGGATATTGCCCATTTATACGGGGCAACATTCCATACTGACGCTATTGCGAGCTTTATGAAGATTGGCATAGATGTGGTCTGCATGGGAATAGACATGCTGTCTGCAAGCGGCCATAAATGCTATGGACCGAAGGGCGTTGGTTTTTTGTACGCCAAGGATGTGGAATGCTTGGAACCTTTGATGCTTGGTGGAAGCCATGAGCGGGGCATACGGCCTGGAACCCTCAATGTGGAACAAATCGCCGGTCTAGGCGAAGCTATAGCGCTATGCATTAAAAACGGCAGCGGGGACAGGGAGCGGATACGGGAAATTAAACAATTGCTGGTTGATGGGATTGCGGGGGAAGGAAACGGGATTTTAATCAATGGAAGCCAAGAGAGCTGCCTGGATGAGATTGTGAATTTCTTTGTTCCGGGGGGAAGGGCAGATATGATGCTGGCAGCCATGGACATGCGCGGGCTCCAGGTTTCAGCCGGGGCTGCTTGCGACGCAGGCGCAATTGGGCCCTCCCACGTAATTTCGGCAATGGGCAGGGGGGAAGGCGGGGCTAGCATCCGTTTCTCGATCGGAAGGCAAAACACCTTGGATGAAGCCAGTGCCGCAGTCAAGATTTTTCTCGAGGCAACCCGCTCAAAGGGGCTATTGTAGATTATACCAAAACCCCGCTGGCAATGCGCTCTATCCCGCTGTAATCCTCTATGGCGCTGACTTGTTTAAAACCGGCATTAGACATCAGCTCCATGGTTTGTTTTGCTTGCCCGGCGCCGATTTCCACCGCCAAAGTCCCTTTGGGCTTTAGGTGCTTTGGAGCCTCTTCGATGATTTTGCGGATCAAACTTAAGCCGTCAACTCCCCCATCGAGGGCGAGCATTGGCTCGCTTCTAACTTCAGCGGCAAGGCCAGATATGTCTCTTGAAGGTATATACGGTGGGTTTGAGGCGACCACGTCAAAGAGCTCGCCTTCGAATGCGCTAAACAAGTCGCTTGTGGCAACTGACACATTGGATCTTTCACCGACCAGCATTGACTTGTTGAGAATGGCTACCTTGGCTGCTTCGGCAGAAATGTCGGCGAGGGTTACATCAGCGTCTTTGATGAGCATCGCCAGAGTCAGCCCGACACAGCCGCTTCCACAGCACAGGTCTAGGATTTTAGGGTTTTTTATATCCACGGCTGCCTCATAGGCGCGTTGGACTAGCAGCTCTGTCTCCGGGCGTGGAGTGAGCACCCGCTCATCCACGTAGAAGCTGATGCCAAAGAATTCTTTTTTTTTGGTTATGTAAGCCAAAGGAAAACCAGCGGCTCTTCTTTTTATATCAGCCGCAAAAGTTTTTTCTTCAACATCGTCAATTGTTTGAGCCCCATGTGCAATAACAAATTCCCGGCTAAAGCCAGTGGCTTTGCAAAGCAGAAGCATTGCATCTAGTTTTGCAGACGGGTTGTCTTGCATTTGGCTGGAAGCCCAAGCCAAAGCTTCGTCTAATGTGGTGTGCGCCATATGTTATAATCATCCCGGATAATTTTCAACCAGAAAACAGCTAATTGAAACCAGTCACATTAAACCGGAATATAGCTGTGCAAGAATTTATTTATGCCTACAATACCCATTCAGCATAATTCTATGCGTGGGATTTTTGAGATTTATATCGTAGATTTGTACACTCAATGCTTCATTTCTTTGCTGCCGAAGCATGTTTACAGTTCTTCATAAGCCATATCGATATTGTCTCTGCCAAGAAATGCGAAAGAAGCAAGGATTATCTTCTTGCCGCTGCCGGTATATTTTGTGTGGTATCCCTTTTTCTTGATTTTGGCAATCCCTTCAGCCAAAACTTTGCTATCCAGCTTCTGTTTGGTTTCCCCGCTTGCGCCTGCCGGGCAGTCTTCGTATTTCAGCTCGATTATATAGACATACTCCTCCATATCTAGAATAGCATCAACCCTGCCCCTGGCTGTGGACACATCAGCTTGTATGTCAAATCCGGTTATTTTCAAGACAGCGTAAAAGATAGAGTGGCAATAAGCTTCCTGCCCGATGTGGATCTGGTATGGGATTGAGGCGAAAAGGCTCTTCAAGACCGCTAATGCCTTGTCTAGATCCCCTGATTCGAAAGCCCTCTGCAAGCCGATTTGCGACTTGTTTGCAGCTTCTTCCCCGCTCTTTGTCAACATTGCCAGCATATGCATGTTAAAAGCAATCTGGACTTCATAGTTTGGTATGCGAAGCAGGTATGTGGGCTCTGCCAAGTCATATCTCACCTGGCCGATAGTTAGATAGCCGGTTTGGAACATCAGGCTGGCTATCGGTATGTTTTCAAGTCTAACAACGTCCAAGGACCACTCTGAAATTTCTATATTTTCCATATCCAAGTATGAAGCCAGCCTATCCTCTATCAGATCAATGAGGAATTTGGGAGAGCCGCTGGCGAACCAAAAACTGGAGAACCTCTTTTGCTTAAAAAAGCTTAACGGTGAAAAGGGGTTGATGACCCTTGTCTCGCCATCCCAAGAATACCCGTCACACCAAGCAAGTATTTCATTGCCCAGATCGCTTATATCTTTAAGCGCTTTAGCTTTGGAAGCATCTTTGATATGCTCGCCGAAAAATGTGGATAGCTCTTCAATGCCAATCCCGCATATGTTTGAGTATTCCTCTGTCAATGTAATGTCATGCAAGTTGTCAAGGCCTGAAAAGATTGAAGTCTTCCCAAACTTGGAAACGCCGGTAAACATAGTGAATTGGAGAAATGGGTCCATCGATTTGAGTATGCCATAAAATCCGCGGAGCACCTCCCTGTTTGCGCTAGCTTTGCCAGGGTCGCCAATCTGGTCAAGAATTGGCTTGTCATATTCGTCAACTAACACCACAACCCGTTGCCCGTATTTTTATTGAGCTCCTCAACCAGGTTGCCCCAAAAAACTGAAGGAATTCTATCATCAAGGTCAAAACCTTCTTCCTTGGATTGCCTGGAGAGCACTGACATTAATGACTCTTCCAGCCTTTCAGGTGTATCGCTTGATGCTTTGCCCATATCAAGGCGAATCACCGGATGTGTGGGGAAAGCATAATCTGATCCGTATATCCATAGCCCTTTGAACAGCTCTTTGTTTCCGTAGAAAGCTTCGGCAATTGTATCGAGCAGAAGGGACTTGCCAAATCTCCTGGGCCGGGATAGAAAATAATAGCTTGCTTCATTAATGAGGTCGTATATATATCTTGTTTTATCCACATAGACATATCCGCCTTCTATTATCTTTCTGAAGTTTTGTATCCCTAACGGAAGTTTTTCACTTTGGGCACCCGCCTTTTGCTAAATTGTGCTAGTTCAACAACCTACATTATCAAAAAAACTTTGGCTAAATTCCGGCTGTGTATTATTACAAACTGCTTGCCCAGAACTGGGTGGCATACATCCAAGCGCTGCCTGAATTAGGCTCATAGTATCTATCGACGGTGTCGTTCCAGCCATCTACAACTTGCATGAAAAACCGCCCGCTTTTGTATCGCACATATCCTACGCAGATTACCCAATGCCAGTTGAAAAGGCAGTCTGATATCAAAACAGAGCATAGCCTGTTATTGTCTATCGCTTCAGCTACCAGCTTTTGGGAATGCACTGGTTTGTAGTTCAAAATAGTTTCTTTGCCACTGAAGTACCTTGCGGCTTTGGGGGCAAGCCTAGCGACCGGCCCATTCCCGATTAGTTTATATAGCGAAAAAAAAGTGGCATCAATGGTGTTGTTTTCTTTCAATTGGGGATAGCCAATGTGGGCAAAGTACAAAGCCAAGTTTGTCGCCAGAACAGCAGCGCAGTGGTTTTTGGCAAAAGCATTGTAGCTGCCTGTGGTTGCCCAAGAGGTGGAGCGGGCATGGGCAATTGTTTTGGACTCACAATCGCCCACAGGCAGTTTTTCAGCATCGACAATGCCCATTTGGCGTTTTGGCAGGCCTTTATGGGTCATAGACGCATATCCGACATGTATTCGCAGATTGCCATCAAGTTTTCGCGTTTGGCATCTTTTGGATAAACCAGCACCATATCCTGCCCCAAAATAAATGCGCCATCTGTAGCGACATCATCAAGGAGCCTTTTTAGGAATTCGATATTCTCATCCACTGTGCCTGTCCCCAACAGCTTTGTGGGCATCCCTCCGGATATCGCGCTTGTGGAGCCCAGCTTCTCTTTGGCTTGGCGGATATCATCCATGGAGATTGAGTACATGACATGCCCTTTTGGCGCGTCTTTCAGAAAGTCCCATATTTTTGCGGTGGATGATTGGATTGAAACCCACATTATCTTGTCGTATTCATCTACATATCCAAACAGCTTCATCAAGTATGGCACATATAGCAATTCAAACTGTTTAGGGTTGACAGCATAAACAGCGTTAAGCACAAGCTGGACATCATTTGGCAGCCCAGGGTTTGTGCCGCGGCCAAGGCTCAAGCTCTCGTAGTTAGATATTCCGACTTGCTCGCAAATATCAGCAATTTGGCCCAGATTCCTGCGTAGCGCTATTGACAATTTTTCAAAACCAATATTGCGGATGCCACTTTCTTCAAAAGGCGTCGACACCCGAATAGTGCCGGGCACGTTTTGCATCAATAAAGCTTCATTTTGGAGAGTTAATAGCTCCTGGGCTTTTCTAACGTAATTCTGGAATTTCTGGTATTCCAAGAAAGCTTCTTCGAGCGCAGGCATTGCAATTGCTTCGCCTACATCAAGGTTTGGATATTTGTTCTTAAGCAATTTCGTCCATACAACCTCTTTTTTATCTGTGGCGAGCATTCCAATGTCTGGCATGTCGATGAAATCGTCGTTCCTTTTAGGTTGGATTAAAAGCGGTTCGTCAGATATTTCAAAAATAGAGTATCCAAGCGCATCGCTTATCAAAAGCGGATTGCTGCTCCATATGCTATTGTACACATCAAACCCATATCGCTCATGGAACCTGTTTGTCGCATCAAGCCTTTTCTCATAGTCACGGGCTGCATCAGATATCCTGTAACCTGAATCAAACATCGTCCACAAGGAAGCCGTGGAAGCGTTTAATATCCTTTTAGTGTTTTGCAAAGCGACTGTATTTTTGTATACTGACAGCCTCTCGGCACTGGCCTCTCCCATAGTAGCTACCTCATTTTTCGCATTATAATGTGGTTGTAGATAACAGATCAATAAAACCGTCGAACTCTTCTTTTGTTGCGCCGTGCTCTGCCTCCAATTTTTCGAAGAGTTTCTGCCAATTCTGCATATCGCCAAAAAAACTTGCATTCGTTTCCGGCATTTTTTATACCTCGCTTAATACTTCGCATCTGTATTTATTGGATGGCTGCATTGTTATGCAACTATCCAAATCATAACACTAATCCTGCATTTGTGCAATCACTGCGGTTAATGATGAACCGGGGCTATGGGTTTGGGATGAATAAATGCCTATATTTAGAAGGAACTAATTCAAAAGCAGAGCAGATAACAGGGACGAAAAGAATGGATTTTTTTATCAAGGCGCGAAAGCGCCATTTAAACCAGATTTTTTTAGCCAGCAATAAACAAAGCGCCCTAAACCATATTGGCAGGGCACTTTGCAAGTTTAAAGCATTAAAGACCTTGAGTTAAAACATCAACTGGCTCATTCTGTCGATCTCTTCATCAACAGTTGGTCCAACTCCGTAATATCCGCCAGGTCCGCCTGCTGTCATGCATGGGATGAAGTAGAGTTTGCCGTTCTCCCTGCATGCCCGCTCGACTTCGGTCCTGATAAGCTCTGGTGTCCAGCCGGGCACATCGACGATGCCATTGTTGATATCGCCCATGAAGGAGATCTGGCCGCCATATTTCTTGACCAGCTCTGGCACGTTGTTTGACTTGAGGCATCCTTGCCACACGTCAATGCCTACCTCGATCATCTGGGGCACCAAGGTTGCCGCATAAGAGTCAGCGTGGTGCACGATTATTTCAACGCCATTTGCCTTGTAGTAGCCATAGATCTCTTTATAGGCGTCAAGGAAGAAATCGTCAAACATAGCTGGGGAGAAGAATGTGGAGGACTGGCCGCCCCAGTCGTCATGATGGCACATAAGATCGATTTTTGTGTACTTGATCAATTGCTCGGCATACCTAAGCTCATACTCGACAAAGTACTTGATGAGGTCTTTCATGTGCTCAGGCTCAAGCAACATGTTTGCACAAGCAACGTCCATGCTCATGTGGTGGTGGCAATTCTCAAAAAGACCTGGAGCTACAGTCAATCCGCAGAATATCTCATTGCGGTCTACTGCTGCGCAAGCTTCAGCCAGCTCTTGCCATTCTTCCTCAGGGAAGTTTGTCTCAGGCGCGTTCACATAGTCTTTCCAATGGGCTATGTCTTTGATAACGATATTCTCTTTATTTATGTGGTCAGGCATTCCTGCGTAAACGTGCTCCGGCCATGTATAGGTGACGCCCCAAGCGTTTTTGACTGGTGGACCGCCTTTCTGGACAGAAGGTACTCTTTTTGCTATTGGGGTTGGAGCTACAGGCCTTGGGAAAGCTTCGAACTGCTTGACAAACCTGTCTGGGTTTCCGCCCCTGATAGTCTCCATGAAGTTCTGCCTAATTGTCAGCATAGTGTTTCTCCTTCTTTAATGATTGATTTTTTGTTTGTGTTGTTTGTCCTATCCGACAAGCTCTACAGCTTGGACAGCGCCTGAGCCTGCGTCGGTCGCATAAGCGTCGGCGCCGATCCTGTCGGCAAACTCCTGGGTGATGGGGGCTCCGCCAACTATGATCTTGACTTGGCTCTTGAGGCCTGCGTCGATAATAGCT
>WRIE01000073.1 GCA_009782875.1 Eubacteriaceae bacterium
CTAGTTATGTCGCTTGGATATTTATTTCTCATATAATGGTAAACAGCCTTTTTAGCGTTATTATACCATTTATCGACATTTATGGACATATTAAACAGCCTCTAAAGGCGCAAAAAGCACAGAAACTTGCTAAGCGATAGAAAAAAGGGCTACTGCAACGCGTGGCACATTGGATCTCTTAGCGGCTGGAACTCTTGCTGGTGAGCCAAGTTATGAAAGCCAAAAAAACCCATGCTAAGGGCTAGCACAGGTCTAGCGGCATTTCTATTATTCTTTGGCTACTCCTACAGCAGCAGCTCTTTCATCCAAAAGTTTTTTATTAGCCTCGGCATACTCCCTAGATTTTTCTTCGGTGACTCCGAAGCACATGTACAGAAGAGTAGCAAGGATATATGTAGCCAACATATATCCATATAGGCTGTTGTGAAGCTTATTAATATCCAAGTTTGCATTTCCCCCTCCTACAGCCTCGAATCCTGTATAGCTCAGGATAATCGCATAAGTGAAGGAGGAAATAAATTGCCCGATTTTCATTGCCACCGACTGGAGCGACATTATGAAAGGCCTGGAGTCCCTTCCTGTTTTGAATAGCTGGTATTCTGCAGCATCCCCCCAAATATTGACTCCTACAACCCCGCTAATCCCCTGGGAAATACGGCTTACCATTTGGAATCCCAAGAATATGGGATAGACTCCCTTTGCAAAAATAAGAATGCCGGCATGAGCAATGACTTGGCCGAAATTCCCAACTACATACGACTTCTTTTTTCCAAGCTTTTTTGAAATTGGAGGAATTACAATGGAGGCGCCCAATGCCACCCATGCGCCTACAGTTGTTGTAATTGCCATGTAGCTAATATTGCCAAGCACATAAATGTTGTAATAGGCATTAAGAGAGCCAAGTGTGGAAGACGCCACCTGCATAAACAGCGCAGGCACAATAAGTATCCACACCTGTGGATTCTTAAAAGTGTCAGCATACATATGCGTCACCTTGACATTAGCCGCGCTTCCCTCGACCTTCTTTGCATGTGGATCATATTGGTCGTAGGGGGCCAAACCTTTATATACCAAAAAGCCTACTATCGTTTGCACACCACAATATATCAAGGCGGTTATAAGGTATCCCCTGCCGTTCCCGGCAGTATTGTTAAAGAATGTCACCAGAGGTATTGTAGCCATTGATGTAAAAATAGATACAGTGCTGGAGCCCTGCCTCTTTTTCACTGTCAAAGCCAAGCGGTCATTCATATTGCTGCCTGCAACTTTAGGGACAAGCGCATTGGACGCAGTTATGACAAGGCTCTGAGGAAGGTTTCTGAAAAGATAACCGATAATAAAGAGGACAATTTTTGCAGTTGCGCCAACATTCGGATTTAGGAAAATAAAGAAATTCCCGATTGCCAACAGCGGGCCGTTGATTAGTATATGGGTTCTGAGCGGACCTGATTTTAAATTGCCCTTTTGGACGATGGCGCCCGCAAAGGATGAGACGACAAGATCCACAATTCGGCCGACTGAAAGAATGCCGGCTACGGCGAATGGAGCCAGCATAAGAAAGTTCGTCATAAACATGTTCATAAACTGTAGAGTTATTTGAATGCCGAGTTGCTGGGACACGACATCAAAGAAAAAAAGCCACTCTATTTTTTTGTTTAAGTTGCTTGTTCTTTGCTCTGTAGACATAATAATTCTCCAAAAAATAGAAATGTTTGATTATTTCTGTATAGTAGTGCCTATAAGTATAATCTTCAAGCAAAACTAAATCAAGCACGAAATTAATTTAATTCTCATATTTATATTGCATTATATCAATCTCACACAAATTGATATTGTCGAGAATTAATTTTAAAATATTCTATATCCCGCTTATTAAACATGTTGTGTGAAGACATAACAAAACTCTTACCCAATATAATCCATTAGATATTTTTTGGTGATAATCAATATCGCCCAAAATTTGAGAGTTTAATCGTTAAATAACGTGAGCTCGAAGAAATTTACAACTAAACAATGGCTGGGAAGTTTGTGTTTTTGTCGCAAGTTTTCATAGAAGGCTTCTTGTCAATATAAGAATAAGCAGCTAAACCTGGCAACAGGTTTGCAAGGAAATTTATCGGCGGCTTGTGCCTAGTGTGCTCGATTTGGCATGTATTCTTTAGGAAATCATTCATTCACACTTTCAATTATGGCGCGTTTCCGCAGCAGTATCGCGTCGACAAGCTCCGCTGGCAGCTTTTTCACATTTTTTTGAATTTAGCCGACAACTCTATCCCTTCGCCAAGAAGCGCCTCCACAAGTTTTTTTAAGATATCGCCCCTATCTCTTTAAAGCATGATTGTCAACAACTTTCAGCATTTAGTTCTTTCTTTAATGCACTTGGCCCTTGCCATTAGCCGGAGGGCAGGACAGGGTTTTGGGGAAGCGCGGGGCAAGGTTCCCTTTCCCTTCGGGGCTATGGGCAGCCCATAGCAAAATTTGAGGGGTTGGCTCACTGCGGTAAACGTTTGCAAATGCTGTTTTGCATAAAGGTGTCCCGCAGGTTCAAGGAAGGCATGAAAACAGCGATGGGGGAATTCTTCGACCGCAAAATATTTGGCGGATATCCAGTGCTTATGTTTGACGGGATGCAGTTGGGGAAAATAACCATTGTGGCTGCTATGGGGGCCAGGTCAGACTGCACAAAGCAAATGCTGGGCATTGTGGAGGGCGGCTCTGAAAACAGCACAGTTGTGAAAGGGCTGCTTGCGGATTTGGTTGAAAGGGGCTTGGACCCAGCCGGGCCCAGGATATGTGCATAGACGGCAGCAAAGCCCTTAAAATACATTGCTTTTTCGATGCCAACCATTTCTTAAATGATTGTATTAATTTCCCAAAATAAGTGTACATGATGCTCTTCGATTAGACACAAATCACTGAGCTGCGACAAATAACTTCCTCGACTGAGAAGACCTGGAGAGCATCAACCGGCACCAGAAATATTGCATTTTATTGAACATAAGTTTGTTTACTTACTTTAGTATCCTTCACAAAAGTGATGTATAATGGATAAAATACCCCATTAAGAAAGCAAGGGACTTGAATGGATTAGATTGTTGTCCAGCAAGACAGATAACTGTGGGGCATAGCAACACGCCGCGCAAAGCTTCTTTGTGTGGCGAATGGCCAGTTGACGATAATCCGTTTGGCGAGGTTTCACAAAAAACGATGATCAACAAAGCAAAGCGCATATTTGTCGTTGTCGAGCGGGAACAGCTGGCAAAGCATTTACAATGATTTATGCTTTCACCCATAAAACTATAGAACCAGGCCGGATATTTCCGTTGTTCCAATTTGAATGACCTCAAAAAACAAAACTGTGGCCACACACAAATATCCCATTGCCGAAATTATAAGAGGTTGCAATGAATTTAAAAGAAAGAGCTGAGCAACTAAAAACTGATATTCCCGCCTTATTTATCGCTATGAAACGCAAGGAAACCCCGTTGCCAGCAAAAATAATAGCAGCGGTGGCGGTAGGCTATGCCCTCTCGCCTGTTGATTTAATCCCCGATTTTATTCCTGTCATTGGCCTTTTAGATGATGCATTAATTGTGCCAGGATTGATTGCCCTGGTATTAAAGCTAATTCCTGCCGAAGTATTCGAGGAGTGCCGAGAAGAAGCCGCAGATCTATGGGTGGATGGCAAACCGAAAAAATGGTATTATGCCCTGCCGGTTTTCCTT
Organism: Eubacteriaceae bacterium; assembly: GCA_009782875.1. Taxonomy (GTDB): domain Bacteria; phylum Bacillota; class Clostridia; order Eubacteriales; family Anaerofustaceae; genus WRIE01. The sequence continues at coordinate 3,726 of WRIE01000073.1, forward strand.
GTATGGCTGCTGCTCATTTTTATAGTTGTAAAAGCTATTTGGCTGTAATTGCACAAACAACATCCGTCGATAAATCCACGGGGTGAAAAAAAGCATAGACAGTTAATTAATTTGAAAGGATTGTCTTTCCTCAATCGTATTCATATTAGAAATGTAAATCAAACAATATGGAGGATCATCATGAGGAAAACCATTGTAACGTTGGCGATAGTGGCCCTGCTTCTTATGACTTTGCCTTTGACTGCTTTCGCCTCGCATGGCAGCAGCCATCATGGCGGGACGCAAACATTAAAGCATACTCTCTGCAATGTGAAAACTTGCAAGAAAACGGGGCTTCATACCCACAATGGCAGAATCTACCGCGCACACTACATCGGCGACGGGCACAGCTACCACAAGGCAAAGCATTAGGGGAGAGAACACCACCAATTAGGAGAAATCACTAATGCGCAATGACGCTGCGGCGGACCGTGCGCTTGATCTATACGCGGACACGGTTCGCCGTATTTGTTTCATCCATTTGAAAAGCAACGCGGATGTAGAGGATGTGTTTCAAGAGGTATTCCTGAAATACCTTCTGCATGACAATCCGTTTGAAAGCGATGCACACGAAAAGGCATGGCTCATTCGGGTTGCAATAAATGCTTGTAAAGATGTGCTGAAGAGCTTCTTTCACAAAAATGTGTCTTCTTTCGACGACCTTCACAACGAGCCTTTCTATTTTCAGGAGCAGGAATCTGAAGTGATGGATGCTATTCTGAAATTGCCAGAGAAATACCGTGATGTTATTTATCTTCATTATTACGAAGGCTACTCTGCTGTAGAGATTGCAAAGATAATTGGAAAAAAGGAGAACACTATTTATACATGGCTAGACCGTGCGAGAAAGAAACTGAAAGAGAGTTTGGGAGGTGGGCAGATTGGAAGATAAGCTGCGAAGCGCCTTTGACAAAATACACGCCGACAACACTTTGAAAACCAAGACAGCGAGTTATCTTAGCATAGAAATCAATAAACGCAGCCAGGCAGCAACACGCCCGCGCTTGCGGCTCGCTGCCCTATGTTCTGTTATTTTGCTTTTCGTAGTTATAAGCGGTTTTTCGCACAATCTCTTTTTCACGCCAACCGCCTATGTCGATATGGATATAAACCTGTCTTTAGGATTGGCGGTAAATCGATTTGGCAGAGTCATTGAGACTTATGCGTATAACGATGATGGATCGGCTATCTTAGACAAAGCAAATACCCGTTTCAAAAAGTATGGCGAAGCTATGCGGATTTTACTTGATGATGTTATTTCAGAAGGCTATCTAAAAGAAGATGGGCTTGTATTTGTGTCAGTACAGGCTGGAGACGATTCGCTAGACGGCATGCTTGAATGGCTGGAACAAGTAATCGCAGCGTCGTTGGCCGGACACCACGCAAATGTGGAAACAGATGTTTTTGCCATAACAAGCGAGGTTAGGCAAATCGCCCTCGAACACCATACTACCCCTGCAAAATATCTTGCTATCCTTGAATTGCAAACGATTGACCCCACCGTTTCTATTGATGATTACACAGGCCATGGCATCGGTGAGATCAGGGAACGCACACGCAACCAGGGGGGCCGTCACCATACTGGAGGCGATGACATGCAAACCACAGACGAACATGGGCAACCGGCAGTTGACAGCCACAAAACGGAAGAACACCACAACAAGCCCGGCGGCAGCGGTAACGGGGGGCACCCTCATGATAATGGCAGCGGCTATCACGGCAAGAAAAAATGAAATTAAAATGCTGATTCTTGGACACAATGGCGAATCTGGAAAGAACGGACATACACCTAATCAAACTAACAATGCAAATTGTGGCAATCATGGAGAGAGAACGATTTGCGGCAACTGGTTATCAAAAAAAGAGATGCCAGCAAAGCACAAAGAGATTAAACAATTTTTCTATGTTTTTTTCATCTCGATTTTTTCTTATCCAAATCCCAGGCATTTTTAGCATTATTGAAACTAAGAAAGACAATATAGCCAGTGAAGCCAGCTATATGTCTTAGAGTTGCTGGATTGCGCCCAATATTTGTTTTAGCATTAATAAAACCCGACTCCCTTTAGGCGATGGGCTGTTGGCATGGCGCCCCAGGCGATTAGCCATATGTAAATGTAATAAGTTTGTTATTAAGGTTCTCAAGATACCCGGAGCTGTCTGCGGAAACGATGCACCCCTTGGCAAGGCCGTATCCAATAGAGCCTGCCCCCATCAATTGGAGCATTGTCTTCATCTCAATCCAGTTATCCTCTTCCCCATGGGTGTCGAAGACGCAGGGAATCATCCCAAGGCAGTCCATCAAGCTGGGAGGGCCTTCATAATCAGGGTAATCCCAGTAAACCCAGCTTGTGCCCATCATGATCGCGCCTGCTGATGTGGCGACAAACTGCATGCCGTCATTATACAGCTCCTTCAGGAAGCCTGTGAGGTTATGTTTTTGGATCCAGCGCATGCCCACCTCCGGATCCCCGCCAGAAAGGAAGATGACATCAGCCCTGGATATGACCAGTTTTGTGGATGCTTCGTCGATCGTTTCTTGGGCAAGTTTCACAAAATCCACGTTTGTAGCGCCAAAAAAGCGAAAAAGGCTGCAAGCCGAGTCAAATGAGGATTTTTTGTCAGAATTTGCGCATCCGATGTATGCCACTCTGTTCCACGTGGCGTCCCCAATAAATGGGGCTAGTATGCCCACCATCTTGTCTGCATTCATTAAACTGCCGCCGGAGAGCAAGATCGCCGGTTTTTCGATAAAATCATGTACCATATATAAACCCCATCCAATTACACTTTATCTAGATAATTAGTTTCTATGCCAGTAAAAACAAAGCAAGCAAGATTTCTGATATTATAATTAAATCACAAAAAACATGCATATGTATAGCACTTTGAAACGAAAACCTACATTTTTCTTGTCAGCGGAAGAAATTCGTATCTGGAATAATCCCATTTAGTCAAATTAATCCTTTGAAATGGCAAATCATTTCGTTTGTCAAGCTATAGTCATCGAAGGTAGTTTCGATGTCTTCCCGCTCAACCCATACGGCTTCAGACAGCTCAGTTTTATCTACAGTCAACACCGGGCTTCCATCCAGCTCTGCGCAAAAGCCAAGAAGAAGGCTATTTGAAAACCCCCAAGGCTGGGATTTATAGTAGCGCAAGCCCTTGACAGAAACGCCAGTCTCCTCCATGACTTCACGGCGCACGGCATCCTCAGCGCTCTCGCCAATTTCAATGAATCCAGAGACCAAGGCGTAGTTGCGGTATTCCCCGCCTGCGAATTTAGTCAAAAGCAGCTTGTTGCCGTGGGAGACTGCGACTATTACAACCGGCGCTATGGCCGGGTATACCCTGTTCCCGCAAGAAGGGCATTTTAACATGCGCTCGTTTTGGTCATGGGACATAGGCTCCCTGCAATGGCCACAATATCTGTTAGCCTCGTACCACTCGCATAAATGCCTTGCTGTCATGCCTGCAAATGCCACATGCTTTGGCATTGAGCCCCTAAAGACATTGGTGTTTTCAAACTCAAAGCCTTCGGGTATGGCGCAATCCTCAGTAAAGGCGAGAAAACAGCCCTGTTTGCCTACACTAAACAAATATGTAAAGCTGGAACAATCCATCTGGCTAGCCAAGGGCAAGGAAAATCCATTGCCGCATAACACCTGGCCTTCTTTGAAACAAAAAACCAAGTCGCTATCAGTTATTTCCCTTGGAGTATACTCTATAGACAACTGCTGTGGAGATATGTCTTGAATCATAGTTTTTACCAACCCAAAAGAGAATACAGTCATAATAACACATAAAATGCTTCAAACTGCAAAATGCCTGGGCAGTTTGCAGACGACGTGCTAAAAAGGGGGGCAACCAATGCGCCGGTTGCTGGATGGATCCAAGCCCAAGTCGCCAGTAGATATGCCAATGCAACCATGGCTGCATTGGAGGCGACTGCTTTCGGGCAGCTTTCGAGACCTGTTTAACCGATGCAAAAACCAGCTTCCCGATTGGTTTAGCCTTGCCTAAAGATTTTTGTGCCTCTATAATTACGTGCAAATCCCAGTTGCTTGCCCTGGCAATGATAGTTGGAGACTATTTTATATGATCTTGTACCCGTCTATAAAGCTAGCTACAGCTTCAAGGTTTTCCCTTTTGATACTATCGCTATCCCCATGGATATCATCTATGCCAAAAATATATCCTTCACGCATTTCATCAACCAACATCTGGGCTGCATCCCTGCAATCCCTTGCCGGGCATTCCGACAACGCCCAACGGGGAAACCCTCCTGAGAGGCTGATTCTCGGAATGAGGTTGCGCACTTCAAGAATCCGGTCTGCCTGAGGGTGGAGAACAACTGCGCCTTTTGGCATGTCTTGAAAGAAGTCCCTAAAACGCAACATCTCCTCGCAGCAAAATATAAACAACAGCATGCCATTGCCATAGGCCAAGTCCACTGTCTGGCTAAGATACGGCCAATACACACGGGAAAACTGCTTTTCGCTCAAGAAATTGTGGCTTTTCATCGTGGTGTTGATATCGCACACATATCCATGGCTTTTATCCATGCTCTGGGTTGCAGCAGCCAACGAAAGCATAATTTGTTGCCACCTTGCAGACAGCGCAAACCTGGTTTTTTCAAGGTCCCGGCGCAAGTCGGCAACGATATCTGCTGTGCCCCTTACTGCTAAAAAAGACTCAAAAGGCATCTGGGCAAAGCTGTCTTTGTTGCACATCAAAGGCCTATTTATCGTGCCTTCAAATACTTGGCTGTTTATCTCGCCAGACAAGCGCCCCATTTCCCAAAATGCGAGGATCGCTTTGGCAAATCCTGCTGTTTCCAAATGGGGGTATTTTAGGGCAAACGCGTCATTTATAAACTTTTGGTAATCTTCGATATACCTGTCAAAATCACTATTTTTTTTGAATAAGCCGCCATCATCTCCTTCTCCATCCTTATCCACAGCCTTTTGCCCATAGCCCAAGATGTCCATCACTGGATCCCCCAATGGCGTTTCATTTGCCAGATAGCAATCAAAATCATACCTTTGGGAGTATTCGTACAAGGTTTCCTTAAGCCTTCCAATATCGCTGTAGTTTTCTGGGATGAGCGAAGCATTGCCAAATTGGGCCCAGCCTGTAGTAGAGGACATTGAAGGGACGCTGCTTATTTTCTCAAAACGGCATGCTGCCCTGGTTTTTTCAAGCCGGTCAATATACTCCCCTGTCATCTGGCTCCCTCCATCACAAAAACGACAAAGGATTCCAAAAAAACTACGCGCTCTCCCTCTGGCAAAAATGAAAGGGCTCGGGCAATGGTATCCCACCACTGGTCTGTATAGGGAGCCATCTGTGCATTACGGGCAATAAACTCCATATATTCCCTTATTCCATCTTCCATTCCACTCATGTTATCCCCAACCCTTCTACCGTATTTTTCATTAAATTGTGCCGGCAGCGCCGCCACAATTTATTATCTGTCCCTTGCCTGCTTATTTTCGAGGATATCCCCGTTCGCGCTTGCCGGGTGCGCCTATACGATTTGCTTGTCTGCTCTTTTGATGCAATTGTAGCATAACACAAAAATAACCTGCTTGGTATTGATTGATCTAGCAGAGAAACCGGCAGGCTAGCTCCAATCCACAACTTCAAATTCATACGATATCCTGCTTGCCCCAAATAAGCGCAACGGGCGCATATCCCAAGAATTATTTACTTGTATAATATATCCATTTTTTTTGTTTTTGAATGAGGATAAATTTTTATATATAACGTTGTTATTTATAAAAACTTATGTTATATTACGAATAAAATACATACTTGGGTCGAAGCGTGTCGCAACAATAAGCAAATAACCAAAGCAGCACATAGTCTATGAAGCACGCTCTACAGCTTTTACAACCACACAAATATGCCCATGATTTCGGTATATTCGGCAACTAATTCCTTCGTTTGCCCAATACTCGTAAATCCACAATTTCCAAAAGCAAAGCTATTCCCCACCACATCAATCTGGTTATACTAGCCTGTTACCGTTACGTCAAGTGCATATCCAGGAATACATATTCAAATTTTGCAATATTTTTGAAAAGGAGAAATGACAAATGGCAAGAACAGTAAGACCAAATCAGCCGCTAAAATTGGATGGGGCGAGGAACTGCCGCGATTTGGGAGGATATCCGACCAAATACGGGGTCAACACCGCAACCGGCCAATTCTTGCGTTGCGACAATCCGAGCAAGTTCACTGAAGAAGACCTTACAAGGGTTTATGACTACGGTGTACGCCTGCAAATCGACTTTAGGAGCGAAGACGAAGCCACCGGAGAATCCGCCAGCAAACTGAAAGACTACAAGGACGTTGAGTACATGATAAACCCGATGCTGGGCGATGTTTCCAGCGATGACGCTGTAATGGCGCTGCCGGATACTTTGGGCGATATGTACATCGATTTTCTGGACAATAAAAGAGGCTCCTATCTTAAACCGCTTCGTGCGATACTTCAGCATATGGACGACTGCGTGTTCTTCAACTGCACAGCAGGCAAAGACCGCACTGGAACTTTTGCGATGATCATCCTGAAGCTGGCCGGTGTGCCTGACGAAGTCATCGTGACCGACTACGCTCCTTCAGGTGACAACATCTGGGAGGATATGAAGGCTAGCTACAACAGAATGACAAGCAATCCAAACATGGGCGAGGAAGCGATTGAGAAACTGCGCAACATGTTCGCTTCCCGCCCAGTTGAAATGCAAAGAGCTCTTGCCCACCTGAAGTACACCTATGGCACCATCGAAGACTGGATGCTCCTAGTCGGCCTGACAATGGACGAGATATCCCAGCTGAGAAACAAAATTCTAGGCTGCTACTAAACAGGCAGGCATTCTTGAATGCACACAAGAATTACCGTTGCTCGTTATATAAAACATACATAAAGGAGAAATGATAAATGGCAAGAACAGTAAGATCCAGCCTGCCGATGAAATTGGATGGAGCGAGAAACTGCCGAGACCTGGGCGGATACCCTACAAAATATGGCATCAACACTGCGACCGGCCAATTCCTGCGCTCTGACAACCCGAGCAAATTTACCGAAGATGACCTACAAAGATTATACGACTACGGTGTGCGCCTTCAGATCGACTTCCGCAGCGACAAAGAGGCCAGCGGAGAAGCCGCAAGCAAGTTGGATGGATACCGCAACGTTGAATATATTCTCAGCCCCCTGATTGGCGATGTGACCAGCGACGCAGACTTAAACGCGTTGCCTCCAACGCTGGGTGATATGTACATCGACTTTTTGGACAACAAGAAGGGCGCATACCTCAGAGCGCTGCGAAATGTCCTGCGCTATATGGACGACTGCGTATTTTTCAACTGCACCGCGGGCAAAGATCGCACCGGCACCTTTGCGATGATCTTGTTGAAATTGGCGGGGGTATCTGATGAAGACGTTGTTATCGACTACCAAAGCACTGGCGACAACATCAAAGTGGATATGGACAAAGCCCTGGAGGATTATAAAGCCAGAGGAATTACTTTAGACGAAGATATGCTTCGATCCCGCCCAGTCCACATGGAAAAAGTGCTTGCCCATCTGAAAAACACCTACGGCACCATAGAGCATTGGATGACCTTGTGCGGATTGGCTGAGTGGGAGATCGTTGCGTTGCGCAACAAGATGCTAGGCCAGTTTTAGCAACCTCATCGATTCGCAAAAATTACTGAGCTTGGTGCCGGATGGAGCTATAGCCGTCGTAATTCTTATCGTGAGGCTTTACTCAACTGATTTCTGCTTCAGTAGCGGGCACAAAACAAGCGCGCCAAGTCTCTGTTCTTTGAGCCGATAGCGATAATGCCAAGGCTGCCGACACACAGTTCGCAGCCTTGGCGAACATCCACAAAGCGGAATTAGCATTTATACCTTATCCAAAAAGAGAATAGATATCATTATACGGCTGCACTGTGGCGCTGTACTTCTCGTATGCATTTCTCATATAAGGCTCCAGCTTGTCCACTGGTGGCGGATAGTCCTTTACCCATTCATCGAAGGAGATGATGTACTTGGACTCGAATTTGGGGTATTTGTGGCTAAATTTGTGGATAGTGTCTTCCCTGCTTCCAAACCTGGACTGTTGGCCAGCATTTTCATAGGAGGCATTATCCAGCAGCCAAGACATCAAGGCATTGTGGTTTTCTATGTTGATGTCTCCAAGCCTCAAGGCACTCTTGTCAAAGCGGAATTCGAAGTTGCCGCCCGGGGCCATGATATCGACCAATTCCTTTGCTTTGTCAACACATTTTTGCGGAGTGCCTGTCTTTAAATCGACAACAGAGTAGAAACCTCCAATTACCATCTTGGAGCCAAGCCGGTCTTTGAACTCTTTGGGATTGCCGTACTCGAAGTGCAGGCGGGTGCCTTGGGGCAGATCTTGCAAGTAGTCGATATAACGCTCCCAGTCGTCTTCGCAGAACAAGTAGCAGGACTGCCCTCTTTCAGCAATCATATGGACCATTTCAAAGAAGGTCGGCCAGTAGAATTTCTCGAAATCTTTCTTTTGCAGGAATGTCCCCATGTGTGTCATGATCTGGTTTGCGCCGCACACATCTGTGACAGGATTTACCGATCTCCACATCAGGTACGGGACGAGGGCTTCGCAGGCGTCAATAACCTTCTGCGGGCATCTCCTGATATCTACAGGCACTTCGATAAACCCCCTGCAAAAGTCCGCCAAGAAGTCAAAGGGGATCGGCTGGACTGCGGACGAGCCCCTCGGGGCAGAAAAGAAACCGTACTTGGCTGCCATCCTCCCTGTCGCTTCACCGGTTGCCCGCAAGTAATCCATTTGGGCCAGCACGTATTTTGTGAAGTTCACACTGGTATGTATGCGGCTCATGTCAAATCCCGGGTTTAGCCTAGGCAGGATTTTCTCCAAAGAAAAATCATAGGGGTGGGCGATAAACTCGTCATACTCGTCTGCTGTGAAACCTGATGTTTCAGGGTGTTGGACCATCCCTGACTTGCTCATAACGTTAACCTTGCTTTTCTTGAACATCAAGCCTGCAGGGTTCCTCGCAGCTGCGCCAAAAGTGTCCCCGGAGTAATACTCCATATTCTTCTCAAAGATCTCATACAGGGTGTCCGCATCATAGTTGTACACTATTTCAAATGGGCTTTTTCCTGCATACTGGATCATGAAATCCAAAGTTGCGCAGTCATAGATGGGGAACCTTTCGGGAATGATCCCGGAATACAGGTCGTAGAACATCTTTTTTCTAAAACCAGCCATCGCTTGGCCATCTGTAGACATTTAAAATTACCTGCTTTTCTAAGATTTTTTTTGTCTTTGCTATTAATATTTTAAGTGTATAATTATGCAAATCAAGTAGGCAATTGTATATTTGATATCGTTTTTTAATTTTGTAAACGCAGTAAAAATCCAAAAACAATTCCATTCCTAGGGATTTGCCTATAAAAGTAAAACAGATAAAATTAAGGTGATAGTCGGAAATAGTGTTGATTTTATAGGTAAAGCAGTCCGATAGATTCGACTTCTGCGCTAGTCCAGAATGAGTCGTCACATGCAGTCACCAGTTCAAATATCTTGTCGGCTGCATCTTCGGCATTTCCAAACACAAACGAAAAAAGGGAGCAATAACGGTTCAAG